>JBAYAL010000041.1:0-7868 GCA_041669825.1 Eubacteriales bacterium
CATAAAAATTCATCCTTTCAAATTATTAGATTATTTAAAAAGGATGATATCATATCTGATTTATAAAAAGCCACCGCGTAGCGGTTTAGTACAACACGGTATTACCGTAACTTTGCAAAGATGCATGTGGTTGGGATGCTACGGTAATACCGGGGACGTTAAATGAAATTGGTCGCAAAGACCGCGCCGTCCTAGCGCGGATTGAGCAGGTTTGATTTGTAGTTCTTAAAATGACGCTTTTGCTTGAACTATGTTTATATTTGATAGTTTAAAAAAACTGTGTAAAAGACTAATAACCGAAAGTTCGATAGACTTGCTTTTATAGCAATGATGAGAAGAAAAATCTTAATCAAATCATACAAATTGATTCAAAAAACCCCCTCAAACTAATTTCAAAGTTAATCATCCGTTTTCTCCCAGAACGATGCGTCGAATATCGTTAATGCTTATTTTGTTTCGTTTATTGCAATTCTTTCTGTGAAATAGAATTGCAGAACCATCAGACATATTTGGCCCCTTAATTTCGAGCGGGTTGGGGCATACAAATATCCTCTTAGTAAGGAGAATTTCTTCATGAGTAAAAAAAATAAGAAGCACAGATTAGTTAAAGCTGATGATTACTATAATGACGGGCTATTTGAGCTTGCTCGGTATGGAAAAGTTTTGTCTATGCGTAATCTGAGCACGCCTGAACAGAATGCTCAGATTCGTACATTTTATAAAGAGGGATATCCGAAGGTTAAGGAACGCATAGATGAAAAAGTTAAAAAGATACGAGATGAAATATCTATATGTGACCCTTTAATGATCCTTAAATTCACAAAAGACATAGCCATGCTATCCCAGCTGAATAAATTTTCAGAGCTTGATTATACGAGCGAAGAAAATTCGATTATCAGAGCTCAGGAATATATACAAAGTATTTTGGTCTCAACAGAAAACCATTTTGCAGATACCGAATCGAAAGAAGAACAGGAGAAAAGGTGTCATTCAATTCTCGCAGACGTAGAAGATTTGTATAAGGAATTTATGCATTTTTATCATTATTGGTCGGTATATAAGGAAGATTCCGGCGAGATTTCTGATAAAATTATACGCTACATTGTAGAATCTCAGATGCTCTATCTCGTCAGAGGGAATCGATATCAGGCATTTGAACTTGTGCCGCTAAAAAAACTTTTACCTCTGCATAACGATGTACTTGTAGAATTGTTTGGCGTTACCGCTGAACAGATAATTGAAGGACTTGAAAAGCTTGAATATTCAATGTCACAGGGCTTAGGGGATGCCTGGATGGACATGGGCAAGAAGTTCGATGAGTTATTTGAAACGGTTGATTTGGAATCAGCCTCTGAAGCAGAAATTGCTGCGGTGCAAGAAGTAATTAATCCAACAGCTGAGAAAATATTCGGCGAAGCTTTAAATAATATTTCTCACGTTACCGGATGGGATGAAAGGCTGATTGATGCTTTGTCGTTATGTATCGGAGAATGTAAAACCTTTTTTGATGGCTCAGAGTTTTCGGGCTGGCCAATCATGGAACTGCCGACCAAAAAGAAACCGTTTATAAAAATAGATGGAATCTCATACGGATTTGATTACTATTCATTGTTCGATAATATCTATCGAGCCTTACAGAAGGAAATCTTCCGGCTGAAACCTGAGTATGTGGATAAATGGAGCAAACGTCAGAACTTAGCCAGCGAAGATATGGTTAAGACACTATTTTTGAATCTGCTGCCGGGAGCAACTGTTTATACAGGTAATTACTATCCTGTAGGCAATTCCTTAAAACAGATGAACGAGAATGACCTACTTATTACATGTGAAAATTACCTGTTTATCATCGAAGTAAAAGCGGGTTCCTTCCCCCAAACGCCACCGATTAATGATTTCTATGCTCATATAAAAGCATATAAAAAGCTTGCTCAGGAGGCTGATTCACAATGCAGCCGAACAATAAAGTACATAAATGAGCATCAGACTGCACCATTCTATGACTCTGATAAACATATGAAATTCGAAGTTGGCAGAATTTCGAATTTCAAGGAAGTTTACTCATTTTCAGTAACAGTTGATAATTTTAACGAATTTGCAGCAAAAGCAGAAAAGCTGAATTTCATAACGCTTTCAAGTAAAACAATAGTAATTTCGTATGATGACTTACTGTTGTACGAAAACTATTTCGATTCGCCTATATATTTTCTGCATTTTTTGAAGCAACGAAAGATCGCTATAGATATTCCTCAAATTGCATTGAGGGATGAGCTTGATCATTTAGGCATGTATATTAAACACAACATGTACTCAATTACAGCTTCCGAATTCCCTGCAGAGCACAGGTTAAATTGGCATGGCTACAGAGAAGATTTGGATAACTATTTCTGCAGATTGTATCTTCCAGAATTAAATCCAACAAAGCCCAAGCAGGACATGCCTAATGAAATAACAGAAATAATCCAGCTGTTAGAACGAGGGACAGACGAAAATAGGATAGATGTGTCACACTTCCTCTTAAACTTGTCCTCAGAAGCTAAAGACGATTTTTGCAGATCCATTCATCATGCATTGAGAAGGCAGCCTGAAATCGGAAGAATGGTTGTAATGTCTGCCTTCGGTGAAATAAAGTATTGTCTGTTCGTTGAGATTCCTGGAATTAAAGTCATGAGCACACAGGAACGCCAGGATTATGTCTTGTCTGCTATTCTTAGCGATAAGTCAATGCCTATTACGTGGATTGATCTTGACTATGATAAGGACGGCAAGTTGCTCGGCGTGAAGGGAAAACAATGCAGTTATAGCGATATATCCCTTGCTGAGATTGACCGACTAAAAGAATTGAGCGTCAAATATGCAAAAAGCAGGATAGAAAGCTTTCAACGACAAAATCACAGAAAGGTCGGCAGAAATGATCCTTGCCCTTGCGGTAGCGGCAAAAAATATAAGAAGTGTTGTATACAATACGAATAATTGAGAAGGTGGTATGGGATGAAAAAGAGACTGTATTAGATGAAATAATAAAGCACTATACATCCATATAATATTCAATAATATTAGAATGAAGATAAAGAAATTGAGGGGCCGACGTCCTGTCGGCCTCTGAATCTGGGGGCGACTAATTCCAATTAACTTATTAGAGATTTATGATGTTCCTAAACACAGAAAAAGCCAAAGATAAAAATTGATGACTTAATAAAAAGTAATAATTCAATTTTACATACTGAATATCATGAATCTCATGTTGTACTAAACCGATACCAAACGGCAATTTGTCTATGGAAATTCAATCTTTCGTATTTAGGCAAAATTGAAATAAGAGTACTGTTACAATATTATTTCTATTTTGGGGTAAAAAAATACAGTGAAAACTTCTAAATGGGTATAATTTCTCCCTCCCCAAATAGGATAATTTATAAAATATATTAAGTTACAAGGAAATTATGGACTTGCAGCTAAGTGATTTGGATTAACAATAGTAATAAGATGAGTACTACCACAATGGGGACAGGTTCTGGTTTTCCCTAAAATTTCTCAAGAAGTCTTATATGACAGAGATAATGTTTAATTGTTTGTGTTGAGAAACCACGGAGCTCCATTTCACAATTCATTAACTGAAGGTGAGAAGAAAGAACTTGGGAGTTTTTAGACATGAAAATTCATCCTTTAAAATTATCAGATTATTTAAAAAGGATGAAGTTTTGTCTGATTTATAAAAAGCCACCGCGTAGCGGTTTAGTACAACAGTGAATTCCCAAAATATGAGAGGATATGAAATCGGTAACCAGACTTCTGGAATTCACGGGACGTTAGCGGACATAGCGGCTCTCGGTATGACCCGTGTAGCTAATATAGTTAACGGGTGATTTACATGATATGAAAGGAGGTGAAAATATGGCATACGAAAAGCCTAAAATCATAGCTCAGAGTACCATAAAGATGGCACAATGTCGCCCAAATAGTAAACCGAGTGGAAGACCTTGTAATCCACCTGGACCTAGTGGACGATAAGTGAAAATTAAATCAATCGACGATGTTATAATAATAACATCGTCGATTGATTACATAGGAGATATAAATATGTATTTTAAACGAAAATCTAATGTTATGTTTAGAAATTATGGTTCTTTTGGTTATATAACAGACAATAGAAATTTTGGATATAAAGAAACGAATGATAATGGGAACGAAATTGGCGATAAAATTGTATCACAAAGTGGGGCTGTATTTTTATCTGTACTAAATAATATGCCACAAACGATTGAGTGTCTTTCTAAGAAGATAAGCTTACAATTTACAGATGTGAACATTGAAACAATTAAGATTGATGCTATAGAGTTTTATAGCTTACTTGAATCGGAAGGATTTATTGTATCTGACAATAGCTTGCTAAAATGCAATGAAAAAGACAAGGGATTCTCTTACAAAAAAGTAAAGTTAGAAAGTAAAAATGAAGTTTGTTCTCTGAATGATGAACATTGTAAATCTACACAAGTTTTTTTCGAGGAGTATTTTAATAATGAACCTCAGCTCACTAATTTGCACCTTGAAATTACAAGTCAATGCAACGAAAGGTGTGTACATTGCTATATACCACATGAATACAAAGTGAATTCTATGGATTCAGATATGTTCTACAATATTTTAGAACAATGTAAAGAAATGAATTTATTGAATATAACGATAAGTGGTGGTGAGCCAATGATTCACAGCAATTTTATAGATTATCTAAAGAAATGTAATGAGTACAACTTTTCTGTTAATATACTTAGCAATTTAACTTTATTAAGTGATGACATTCTTGAAGAGATGAAAAGAAATCGCTTATTAAGCGTTCAGGTATCATTATATTCAATGGATGCTAATATTCATGATTCTATAACCCAAATAGAGGGAAGTTTTCATAAAACTAAAAAGGCAATACTGAGGCTAGTAGAAAATGAAATACCCTTACAAATAAGCTGCCCAATATTAAAACAAAATATTAACTGCTTTAATGATGTTGTAGATTGGGGGGGAAAGTATAATATTAATGTTGGAAGTGATTATGTCATTATAGCAGGTTATAACCATACAACACAGAATTTGAACAGTCGGCTAGACATAAATGATGTTAAAGAAGTTATTCACCAGAGAATTACTAGAAATACCAAATATTTAGAGATGGTTGAAAAGGAAGCGGATAAAAAAAGAAATTTAAGTCCAGACGATTATATTTGTAGCGTTTGCAATTCAACAATATGTATTGCAGAGAACGGAAATGTATACCCATGTGCTGGTTGGCAAGATTACGTTCTAGGTAATATAAATGAAAAATTGCTAGTCGATATTTGGTACAATTCAATAAAGGTACAATATTTAAGGAACTTACGTAGGCGAGATTTTCCGAAGTGTTTACAATGTACAGAGAATGAATTTTGCACTATGTGTATGGTTAGAAATGCAAATGAAGATCCATTTGGAGATCCGCTAGTAGTTAATGAGTATTTTTGCAATATTGTAAAATTAAATAAAGAAATAGTTCTTGATTGGAAAAGAAATTGCATAAAATCTCGTTGTAAAAGTTAAGATGATTTTCTGGTATAGGTGTGTTTTGATTTTTGTATTGTAGACTAGCCTATAACTACCTTATGCTGTCGAACCACTACATCTGCTAACACACATTTTCCAAAATCTTCTAGCTTAAGCTAAGAGCTAGCTAAGGCTAGAAGACTTCGGAAACTGGGGAATCGTTATGTGCAATAACGGTAGTAATTTTGGTTTTTTTAGGAGGGTTTAGATAGTAATGTTAAAAATTGTGGCAGCGGTTGTTTTTATTTATTGCCTTATTTCCCTTATTTACTCAGCGTACTTATGTATTTCAAGAGCTTTGATATCTGGACGTCAAAAACTAACTGAGCTAGAAGTTACTAAGAATAGTTTAAAGATTCCAGCCAACTTGTATGAAAAACTCAAAGGGTTAAATAGAAGTCATATTAAAAGTTTTATATTAGATTCAATTACTTTAAATTCAAAACAAAAAAAACGTTTAATAATATATGCATTGCCAATATCTTTTATATTGAGTATCCCTTCAAGCTTTATACAATTGAATAAATATACGACATTGATAGGCTTTCTTTGTGTTTTAATAGCACTACTAGGAATAGGTAAATATCTAGGACGTAATTTTAAAGATCATTTAGTCGATAAATTCATTGACTATTATATTAAAGTAAGCATTTTCATAGCATATAGCTTGGGATTCTTTATTGGTTATCTTGAAAATTCTAATAATAACATGTTTTTTGTTATTTCCTTAATATCCACAGTTATCTACTCGGTTTATATTCTAAAAAGTATTATTGATGGTTTCGAGAATATTGGTTTTTGTGTTATCAATTTTCTTCTGATTTATCTTTATGATCTTTTAACTATAGGGTTGCATTTTGGCTTCTTCTATCTTCAAAACAATGATATTTTCAGATTATACTCAGATATAAAAATGTATGAATCATTCAATCTAAATACTATTTTGTCAATAATACAGACTGGATTATCAAGTTTTTACACGTTATCATCTACTGTCCTAGGTTTGAATTCATGGATGAACTTTGTACCTCTATTAGAATATGTGTTTGGTGCGGTTTTTAACGTTGGAATTCTTGGCTTCTTCATTTCTTATATAACTTCAAAGATTTTTGCTAAACAAAATAATAACGTTAGCACCTAATTTGTTAAAGGCATTATCTGGGGCTCGTTACAGCATATAACACGTCCGTTCCCAAAACTTAGAATAGATGAATGATGTATGACGCTTCGATTTGTGAATGTCAATTCCATCAAAGTCAAAGGATTGGAGAGGTTGCTAAAGTAGACATTGTTCTTTGAAAATCTCTTTGGAGAATAAGAAAAGACCTCCTAATTGGAGGCCTTAGCCTTTTCTTCTATGTATTACTTAAGCTCATTCAACATTTAACCAAAAAATGTCGCCAATATTAAAGTTCATTCTTTATCTGTTAATCCTCATAGATATAACGATGAGCTGGATCGTTTTTGTCTAACTGTACTTTACCATTTTTAATTTTTGGGCTTATAGTTATCTCTTTTAGTTTTTTCTCTGATAAAGACAAACCTTTATAAGCATGGTCTTCTTTTTTTGCTAATGCTGGCATATCAATCCCCTCCTCTTGATGATTATCTTGTTTTATATCAGTATTATCTTTTTCATTGCCGACAATTTTCTTATCCATATCATACCACCTCACATTACGTTCTACAATATGTATAATTCCCTTTTTTACCAATTTAGAACCCAAGGTGGTATAATTTGTAAGAAAAAGGAATGATTTTGCGAGCACCATGCAAGCAAGGGAAACTTCTCATAACTTATTAGAGATTTATGATGTTCCTAAACACAAAAAAGCCACTGAGTAGCGGTTTAGTACAACATGGGATTACCGTAACTTCGCAAAGATGCATGTGGTTAGGACGCTACGGTAATCCCAGGGACATTATCAAAAATTGGAAATATCTTAGTAGAAATATATGGTATTATTTTCAAATTAGGTTTTTTCAGGGTATAATTATAAGAGGGGGTGTGAGTGACCTATGCCAATAATTAGCGAGTTTTATGGAATAAAGATCATGATGTATTGGAATGAGCATTATCCTCCTCACTTTCATGCTGAGTATGGGGAGAATAATATATTAGTGGATATTCAGAATGCGACAGTATTAAAAGGTATCTTCTCATCGAAACAACTCAAACTTGTACTTGCTTGGTGTGAAATTCATAAAGATGAATTAATGGTTAATTGGGAAAGTGGCAGAGAGAATAATCAGTTCATTAAGATTAGTCCATTGATTTAAGGAGGTGCTATATATGTTTC
>JBAYAL010000042.1:0-7859 GCA_041669825.1 Eubacteriales bacterium
AAAGACTCAATTTTTCCTGCACAATCCTTAGTAATCTCTTCCCAAATATTCTTGGACAGCGGTTGAATACTAATATTCACCTGATACGGTTTACTTCTACTTCCTTGGACAAGAGCACTGATATTCCCTTGAGTAATTTTAAGATCGAGTACTGCTCCATGACGAACATAGCTACGACCTCTACCTATTCTATTTGTATAATCCGAATAGCTCTCCAAATTATCATTCCAGGACTTTCCCCACCAAGTTCTGCTTAGCTTTGTTCCTGTTATAATCACCGGAGAAATATTAGGATTTTTCTTCTTTAATTTTTCTATACTTTTTTGGGCCTGCCTTTTTTTTTCCGCTACAGGAGTATATTCTGGAAAACCACTATAGTATGACATATTACTACCCTCTCCTACATTATTAAGAAAGCTTGAATAACTCTACAAGTTGCTTGTTATCCATTTCTGTAATCCAGTTTTCCTGATTATCTGGAATAATTTCTTGTAACAATTTAGTTTTATCCTCAATCATTAGATCTATTTTTTCTTCGATTGTACCCTTTGTTATAAATTTATGTACAATCACGTTCTTCTTCTGACCTATCCTAAATACCCTATCAGTGGCCTGATTCTCAACTGCAGGATTCCACCACCTATCAAAATGTATAACATGGTTAGCAGACGTAAGGTTAAGCCCAATCCCACCTGCTTTTATTGAAAGCACCATAAAAGGTACATATTCCTGTCCCTGAAATTCATCCACGATATCTTTTCTTTTCTTTACTGAAGTTCCACCATGCAAAACAAGTCCTTTATGCTGAAATATCGTCTCCAAAAAGTCCTTAAGAGGCTCAGTTATTTCTCTAAACTGTGTAAATATAAGAACCCTTTCCCGCTTTTCATAAATGATTTCACAAATTTCACGTAACCTTGCATATTTTCCACTTTCTTTCTCGGCATAATAATTCTGACCGAGGAATTGATCAGGGTGATTGCAAATTTGCTTAAGTTTCATCAGCGATGAAAGTACAAGCCCTTTCCGTTCTATTCCATCAGCATCAGATTCAAGTTTTATTCTAAGTTCATTTATTAGTTTATTATAAAGTACTACTTGTTTTTTGGTAAGCGTGGCATAGGTTTTCATTTCTATTTTTTCAGGCAAATCATTAATAACATCTTTATCTGTCTTCAATCTTCTCAAAATAAATGGACTAACAACCCTCTTCAACCTGGCATACCCCTCAGGAGTTTCTGTAAGTTTCTTTGTGAAATCAGTGAACTCTTTAGCACTTCCTAAAAGCCCTTTATTCAAAAAATCAAATAATGACCATAAATCAGAAAGACGATTTTCTATTGGGGTTCCTGTCATAGCAATTTTATAGGAGGATTTTAATTGTTTCACACTTTTTGTTTGCTTCGTACCTGGATTTTTAATAGCCTGAGCCTCATCCAAAATTAAGGAATCCCAAGTTACATCTTTTAACCAATCATATTTTAATAACATTCCATAGGTAGTAATAAACAGGTCATATTCTTCTACAATATTTCTTTCATCTTTCTCTAAATTCTTATTTTCTGAAGAATGAATTACGTAATATTTCAAAGAAGGAGCAAACTTGGCAATTTCACTCATCCAGTTACCTATAAGTGAAGCAGGCACAATTAATAAAGCTTTTTCGTGCTTCCTGGTGCGTATGTAATTCAAAAGTGCAATAACCTGAACAGTTTTCCCAAGACCCATATCATCAGCAAGACAAGCACCAAGTCCTAGATTTTTCATAAAATAAAGCCAATTTAAACCCCGTTCCTGATAGGTACGCAAACTGGCCTGAAAAGAATCATCACAAGCAATTATTTCAATAGTTTCCGGATGAGTCAACTTCTTCACTACCGAATTAAGCCACTCTCCATTTGTCACTTCGAGCTCACATTTTTCTTCTTGAATCTTCAACATTTTTTTAGCATTCATTTGAAAACGCATGGCTTCAATTATGCTAATATCATCTTTGTCCATCAATTTTTGAGCTTGTTCATAGGCCTTCAAGGTTTCCTTCAGCCTCTCTCGATTGACTTCCACCCATTTCCCTTTTATTAGGACAAGTCCTTCTGTTTCAGAAAGCAACTTCTTTAATTCGCTAACATTTATTGACTCCCCACCTAAAAATAATTCCGCATTAAAATCTACCAGTGAGTCAAAATTTAAGCGAGAAGGGATTTTATCTCCAACACTGACAGACATTTTTAAGGAAGCCGCTTTATTTCTCCACCAATTAGGCATACGACACAAAATACCTGCTTCCTCGTAAATAGGTATTTCTTTGAGAAACGTATAAGCCTCTTTCGCTGATAAGCTAAGCGGATGAAATATTTCTCCAGATTCAACAAGTTCTGAAATGAACGCACTTTTTTCCGTAGCTCTGTTCACAGTCGTAAGTAAGTCTAGTAGCTTTCTACTATTCTGCCCATATTCAGCAATGGCATTTTTAAGCGGAAGATGCTTTGTTTTGCCATCCTCTGAGACATCCGCAGTATACGTTGCCAAAAAAGCAAAGGGGTATTCCTCTTTTTTACTCTCCACCAGATGGAAGAAAATACGTCCCACAATATGAACACTAGAATTAAAAGCAATAAAAAATTCTTTGACACTCCCTTTGTAGGTCTTAATCACCTTGCAAAAGGCACAATTCATCTTTTTCCATATATTTCTAATCCAAGTTTCATTCAAGTATTCAGAACCATTTAAATAAGGTGCATTCTGCAAGAGCTGATTAATTTCTTTCTCTTCGATTTCAACTACTATTTTTTCTCGCAAAACTTCGATATTGGGATTCTTGGCTAGCTCTTTAACAAATATTGAAGCTATCAACCTAAGATAATAAAGAGATTCGGACATGGATACTGTTCTATCTGAGAAACCTAAAAATATAAGGGCTTCACTCTCATTTTCCATAAATTTTTTGTATATTTCTTCTTGAAAAACAATTTGTTTTTTCTCCATCTTTTCTACAGTTATCTGCCAGTCAAATTCGACCTCACCATCCGCTTTGATTATTACAATGAGTTCCTTATTAATTATTTTAGCCTCTACCATTATCAGCGCACTCCAATCTGTCTTAAGTGTCTGTCTTAAGTGGACGGTTCTCCTGACACATTAATTATTTTAACCAATTTTACCAATAAATCTACTATGAAAGCATTTGTGATATTTTCCCTAAATTTTTAGACACTCCCTCTTTAAGTTCCTATAAATATATCAAGAGGAAATGTCAAAAGAACCCTCGTCCCTCTGGCTCTTCTCACTGAAAATCGTAGTACCCCATACGCCAATAAGAATAAGTACTATCCCTACAACCTGAAGCCAACCAAAGGGATCATTTTGAAATACTACACCCCCAAATACTGAAACAACCGTAACCAAATTAAGCATAGTAGTCGTTTGGCTAATCTTGAGATGAGCTAAGGCATAATTAAACATGAAGAAAGCTAACACTGACGATATAACTCCGAGGTAAATTATTCCTATGGTTACTGACGGAAGCCTTAACGGACTCAGATAAGTATCCAAAGTTCCTGCAGCTAAGCTTTGAATAATACCCAAGGCATTAAAAATGATCATCCCTGACCACATCATAATATAGGTAATCTCTACTGAGGTAAATCTTTGAGATAATCTTTTCGAGAGTATACTGTAAGCTGCTTGAGCAATAACCGCCAAAAACAAAGCCATAATACCAAACAAATGTTCACCAAATCTTAACTCTCCCCTCGTAGTTACGATAACGAAAACCCCAGCAATCGAAGTAAGAATACAGATAAATTGCAAAAAATTGACCTTTTCTTTCAAGAAAATTCCTGCCATCACTATAGAAACTACTGGGACCAAAGCAATTATCATACCGGCTTCGGAAGCAGTAGTCCATTTCACTCCCCACGTTTCACCAATAAAATAAAGTCCTGGTTGAAAGAGGGATAACGGGATTAATGCTTTCCACCCTTTACTCTTAATATCAATCCGAATCACACCAAGAGCCTTCAAAACAGTAAGTGCAATTACTGCAAAAGCAAAACGCAATCCTATAACCTGACTGGGGAAGGTATGATTTAATATATCTTTCGTAAAAATAAAGGAAAATCCCCATATAATTGCTGTAACTACGCCCGCACAAATTGGAAGTATTTTTGTGTTTTTTATATGAACCATTACTATCTCCACTTTCTTCATTTTGACCTATTGTATCCATTTGTCCCTAAAAGACTGGCCATAAGCATAAACAACATATCCTGATATCCTACCTCAGTTAGAAATTTTCAAAATGCTTAAAAACTAATTATATCACTTATCTCTCTTCTAAAGATGTTTCAATTTTATTCAATCAATTCCTCTAAAATATGTAAAAATTGCTACTAAAAAAGACACCGCAAAACTTCACGGTGTCGGCTAAACGAGACATTTCCCTGGTATTCAATATCCCGTTTAGTTTATTTACCAGCATCAGTAATTTGGGGCTTCCTTACGTAAGGAATTGGGTAAAAGTAAACCTTTCAAAACTCACTTCTTAGTATAGAGGATTACTGCAATATACTCTAAATCACAGTCACCAATATTTTCAATTGAGTGAAAATCTCCTTCTTTGCACTGGGTCATATCACCAGGCAAAAGCTCTTGAACATTTCCGTTATCATCCACTCTTGCCTTACCTTTAAGAATATAATATGTCTCAAAGTCGCCTTCGTGATAATGCTTTCCAATAGATCCACCTGGTGGGATTATACTAACCCCAAACAATCTACCTGTTCCATACATTTCTGGAGCATTTAGTATGTTCACAACTGTTGTTGTGTCCTTCCCATTCTTCAATTCGAAGGTTTTATCTACGCTCATTTCTGCCTGACGTTTAATCAAATTGCTAACCACCTTACTAA
Organism: Eubacteriales bacterium; assembly: GCA_041669825.1. Classification (GTDB taxonomy): domain Bacteria; phylum Bacillota; class Desulfitobacteriia; order Desulfitobacteriales; family Syntrophobotulaceae; genus JBAYAL01. The sequence continues at coordinate 4,911 of JBAYAL010000042.1, forward strand.
AATTTATTTTTTATTGTAAATGGGTCTACCACTTTTCTCACCTTTTTTATTATTTCATAACTTTAAATTAAATTCAATACTTTAAAAGCATTTCCTACCCCTTTAGAAAATAACAGCACTAAATGCCCCAATATCTATCAAAAAGCACCGAAGATATAACTCTTCGGTGCTTTTTGAGCAAGTTTGTTTTTTTATTATCTAAAGAGACTCACGATAAATAGCCTCAACTACTTTTCTATCAGCAGGAATAGGTGCAAGACTCAATAAAAATTCTAAACTTGGAGTATTAAATGTAAGCTCCACTAATTTGGGAACATCACTTTCTTTAAACCCAAGATCAGATAATCTTTCAGTAATACCAAGAGTATAAAGCCAATTTCTTACACCATTTGCAGCTTTTTCTGCCTCCCCAGGCGTTCCCTTCAAATCTTCGATAATAGGTGACAGTACATCACTTAGCACCTCAGCGGTTGCTGGATAAATCTGCTTAACAATGGCTGGTAGCAAAACGCTTAAGCCAAGACCGTGGGTTATATCAGGATTAACTGCACTAAGTGGGTGTTCCAAAGCATGAGTGAAATGGAGAACCCCATTATCAAAAGATACTCCCGCAATAAGTGAGGCATAAAGCAAATAATACCTTGCTGTTAAATCTTCTGGATGGGCAAGCGACTGTGGAAGGTATCTTGCGACTAACCTCATAGTTTCTTTTCCTAGCAATATTGAGAAGGGACTCGCAACCTTAGATGTTGAAGCTTCAATGATATGGTTTACAGCATCAACAGATACATAACGAGTTTGGTTGGCCGGTAATTTTGTCATTAAGGCAGGATCATCAATAGAGTAAAGAGGATAAAGGCAGTCATAAGCAATAGCTGGTTTATAATTCTTTTCAGGAATTGTTATCACAGCAAACCTGTTGGCTTCTGTCCCGGTTCCATGGGTAAGATTAATCGCTATGATAGGCGCAGCTTTTTCGGGAGTAAAGGTGAATCCATAAAGATCTCTAGCAGTTTTTTCTGGATAGGCCAGCAACACAGCAGTAGACTTAGCTGCATCGATTGCACTACCTCCACCAATCCCAATCACTACTTGAGCCCCAAAATCCCTAGCCATCTTTGTTGCTTCATCCACCTGGTCCACTATAGGGTTTGGAGTAACCTTATCATAGAGTAAAAATTTAATCTGGCTGTCATCGAACGCTTTTTTTACATAATCCCAAGCTCCCGTCTTTTTGTATGCACCTTTACCTGTTAGAATTACAACCTTATTATATCCCCTTTTTTTCAGATCTCTGGCAATATCATCAATCTTTTGAATAGCACCAACACCTAAATATACAGTTGTTTTAGTACGAATCTCTTTGACTTCATTGATTGCTACTTTAGTTTCCCACATAATGATTCCCCCTTTTGATACAAATACTTGATCTATAGTTTTTGCTAATAATGCAGTTTTAATTCTGAAATATTTTTAGATAGTTCCATTGGAATGAATAAGAACCTCTAAGCAGGCAGTAATTCGTAAATTATTTTAGGTCCTTGATTCTTTTTTTTGTTATAATAGTCAGCTAAACTCATTTCACGGCAAGGGTATTCAATATCAAGATTTTCAACATCCTCCATAAATACAATATCGGTAAATTCACACATTCCTGTGCACTTTTCCGGATAATTGTTACCATAAGAAATAGTTTTGTAATAATTACACAATTTGCAATCTAACATAATACATTACCTCTTTCTTTTATTTTATTCTTATATATTTAATTATTTAGCAGAACATATTAAAGTTTTTAAGGATTCTTTCATAGTTGACTCAAGCGCCTGTTTAGCAAAGTTATCCACATCAGCCCTTCTTCTCAGTCCATGGGTAGAGCATCCAGGACCTCCTATACAACCACCTTCACATGCCATTCCTTCAATAAAGTTTTTTTCAAGTTTCCCTTTACTTGCTTTTAACAAGGCTATTTTACATTGCTCAATACCATCACATATTTCTGGTTGCATTTCAAAATCAACACCTTTTTCCTTAAGCACGTGAGCAATTGCTGAAGCAACACCACCGTTTTTAGCAAAACTACGCCCATAAAAAGAAGCATTATTTAAAGCAGTTTCAGGTAAATCCTTAACTTTAATCCCCATACCGTCAAAAAATGCTTGGAGCTCTTCAAAGGTCAAAACACAATCAACTATTCCAAGTACTTCTTTTTTCTTAAATTCCTTTTTTTTAGCAATACAAGGACCAATAAAAATTACTTTTGCAGTCTTATCAGTTTTTTTAATTAATTTTGCTATTTCTATCATAGGTGAAACATTATGAGAGATATGTTTTACCATATCCGGAAAATTTATTTCAACATATTTAACAAAGGATGGACAGCAAGAGCTTAACAAAAAACCTTTTTCAGCGAGTTCTTTCGCCTCTTTATACGCAAGAATATCTGCTCCAAGTGCTACCTCAATAACGCTTTGAAAACCTAGTTTTTTGATTCCTGAAACAATTTGTCCAATTTTTCCACAGTTAAATTGACTTGCGATTGACGGAGCAATTGCTGCATATACCTTATATTTTTTTCCGTTATCAGACTCATTTAGTAGTTTTATAGCGCCAAGAAGGTACGATTTATCAACTATGGCCCCAAATGGACACTCATAAACACACGCTCCGCAATTAATACATTTTTCATTGTCAATTTTCACTTTTTTATCTTCATCTAATGAGATAGCTTTTGCTTTACAACCGCGTATACACGGTGGTTGTGATTCTGCAATCGCATTATATGGGCATTCTTTCATACATATACCACATTTTATACATTTCTCTGAGTTAATTTTTGCTTTGTGATTTTCAAATGTAATTGCTCCAACTGGACAGATGGCTTGACATCTATGTGCAATACATCCCCTACAAGCATCAGTTACGGAATAACGATTTTCCGAACACTCA
>JBAYAL010000043.1:0-7810 GCA_041669825.1 Eubacteriales bacterium
AGTGTACTCCCTGCAAATTTAGCTTATAAGGTTATAAGCCAAAGTCAAATACAAACATATGTAAATGTCTTTGGCTTATGAAAATAAAGCCAAAAGATAATATTGTAAAATTATAGGAGGGTAGAGAATGTCAGATAAATTTGATGTTATAATTGTGGGAGCAGGTCTTGCTGGCAGTACTGCCGGATATATACTTGCTAATGCAGGTTTAGAAGTATTGATAATTGAAAGAGGGAATAGTGCTGGTAGCAAGAATGTGACCGGTGGTCGTCTTTATAGCCATAGTCTGGAAAAAATAATACCTAACTTCGCTCAGGAAGCCCCTGTTGAACGGAAAGTTACTAAAGAAAAAATCAGTTTTATGACAGAGGAAAGTGCCGTAACTCTAGATTACCATTCAATTAGGCTAGGGAAACAGTTCCAAGATTCCTATGTTGTTCTTCGAAGTGAGTTTGATCAGTGGTTGGCTGAAAAAGCAGAGGAGGCAGGAGCTGTTCTTGCTACTGGGGTTAGAGTAGATGATTTGTTGGTGAAAGATGGTAAGGTGAGCGGGGTAATAGCTGGTGAAGACGAGATGGAAGCAGATGTTGTTATTCTCGCTGATGGAGTTAATTCTTTACTAGCTCAAAAAATAGGTTTGAGACAAGAGCTAAAACCCCACGAAGTTGCAGTAGGAGCCAAAGAAATTATTGAATTACCTCAGAATATCCTCGAAGACAGATTTAACCTGAATGAAGGTGAAGGGGCATCCTGGATGTTTGTAGGGTCTTGTACGGGAGGACGAATTGGTGGAGGATTTCTATATACAAATAAAGACTCCATTTCTTTAGGTATTGTGGCAACTGTAGGAGATATAGAACAATCAGAAAAATCAATTCCTCAGATGATGGAAGATTTTAAACAGCATCCGTCTATTCGTCCATTAATTAAAGACGGTAAATTAGCCGAGTATTCGGCGCATTTAGTTCCTGAGGCTGGATATAATATGTTGCCTAAACTTTATAGCAATGGAGTAGTTGTTGTCGGAGATGCTGCAGGATTAGTAATTAATATTGGTTACATGGTTAGAGGTATGGATCTTGCGATTGCTTCAGGGGAAGCGGCTGCTAAGGCTATTCTTGATGCAAAAGAAAAACAGGATTTTAGTGAACAAAGCCTTGCTAAATATAAGCAATTACTTGATGAGAGCTTTGTAATGAAAGATCTCCAGCTTTATAAGAAATTTCCTGAATTTATGGAAAACCATAGGATATTTAATGAGTACCCAAAAATGGTTGATGATATCATGGCAGATTTATTTATTATTGATGGGCAGCCTAGCAAACCAATTAAGTCAAAACTGTTGAGTCATGTGAAAAAAATTGGTATTCTAAATCTAATTAAGGATGGAATTAAGGGGGTGAAGTCTCTATGAAAGCTATGACAATTGAAGAAAAACTGTCGGTTGATAAGTTCTTTGTAGATGAAGGTAATCCCCATATAATTATTTCCAAAGATGCTGTGGATCCTAAAGAAATTCAGAAACTTATAAAAGCGTGTCCTGCAGGATTATATTCTTTAAATGAAGACGGAACGATTTCATTTGATTATGCAGGTTGTCTAGAGTGTGGAACGTGCCGAGTATTATGCAAAAATACTATAATTAAAGAGTGGAATTATCCACAAGCAACTTGTGGAATCGAGTTTAGGTATGGTTAAGCAATTGTTTAATATTTGATTTAATTTGAGGAGGTAGTGCACCCTCCTTATTTTTATTTGCAAGATAAAGTTGATCTGTAGATCAAAAGAAATGCAAATTACTGGTTGAAATTATAGATATCATATTATTAATAAAACGGTCATTAATTTTTTTATACTTTTTGGAGAAAATATATAAGAAATGGTGTAGAATAAACATGCATTATATATAAGAGGAGAGATTTTTGGTGAAAGAAAAGAAAAAATTTAGGATGATTAAGTTAATTGTAGCAGTTTTAATAATGACTTTAACTGTTACTGGTTGTTCGTTACCTGGTAATCAAGACCAAGAAGACGACAGATTAAAAGATGGTGTTTCTGTTGGAATGTTGACTGATGATAGAGGTATTGAGGATCCGTATTTTGAAATAGCTTGGGAAGGTTTTTCAAAAGCTAAGGAAGATTTGGGTACAGAAATTACTTACCTAGAAGCAAAAAAAGAAAGTCAATATCCTTCAAAACTGAAAGAATTGTATAATCAGGGATGTGATGTGATATTTACTTGGGGACAGGATATTGTGCCTGCAGTTTTAGAGGCAGCAGATTCAAATCAAAATATAAAATATGTCTGTGTGGATGCTTACCTTGAAGAGCCCGTACCTTCCAATGTTCTGGGGGTTTCATACAAAGTTGAGGAAGGTGCTTTTTTAGCAGGTTATATTGCAGGGAAAAAGACCAAAAGTTATGTAGTAGGTTATATTGCAGGAGAATACTCTGATTTGGTAGAAAGAAACTATTACGGTTATAAAACGGGAATAAAAAAGTCTAATAGTACTTGTGAGGTTATGAAAGGATTGGCAGCAACATTTACAAATAAGACAAGAGTTCAGGAAATGGCTGAATATATGTATGATAATAAGGCTGATATAATTTTTCATGCGGCAGGAACTGCAGGAAAAGGATTAATGAAAGCCGCAGTGCAGGCAGATAAAATGGCGATAGGTTCAGATGTTGATCAAAATTACCTTGCTCCTGATAATGTTATAACATCTGTTGTGAAGCGTCATGATAATGTGGTTTATGATATTATTAGTCAGTATAAAAATCTAAAATTGGAAACAGGAAAAAATATATATGTGGGAATGGCCGAATCGGCAATAGATATAGCGGAATTAACTTCAGAAAGTCTTAAAGAATTGGAATACAGCCAGGTTATGAAATTCAAAGAAGAAATAATTCAAGGTGATCTAGTCATCCCCTATGATGAGGGTAGCTATCTGGAATTTGTGAAAAATTAGAGAAGTGACAATATAAGAAAATATTTATTTCAATAAGTGTATTAAGAGCGCATCAAATGGTGCGCTCTTAATATATAAAGTTAAATTTGTTATGGTATTACAAATATTTAAAGAGTACCATTTTTATAAAAGAATATCCTAATTTGGCCCCATAGAAAATAATTACTAATCCACAAATAATATTTAGTATTCTTATAATTTTACTGTTGAAAAATTTGCCGAACAAGGAAACCAATGCGACTAAAGAGGAAAACCATATAAGAGAGGCGATACAGACTCCAAAAATAAAGTATTTGGTCATATTTTCTGGAAGGAAAGCGTAAAAACCTCCTAAAAGCAGGGAACCATCGATTATTGCTTGAGGATTGAGCCAAGTGACAACAAAACAGGTTGTTATAATTTTAGGTATCCAATTTTTGCTTGGAATGATAATTGCGTTACTACCACAATTATTATCATTGTAAGTATTATAATTGCTTTCATTAGGTGCTGAAATTAAAAGAGTTATTCCTATATAAATAACGGTTAGACTTCCTAATATAAGTATTATTCCTTTTAATATTGGAAACTTTGTAATCGTAATGCCGATACCAAAGAAACAGGCCAAGGCTAGAGTGATATCAAAAAAAATAGTTGATAGGAGGACAATGCCGGTTTTTGCTTTGTTGCCTTTGGCGGCAGTATTTATTATATAAAGATTTTGCATACCAATAGGGGCAACGTAGGCAAGACCTAATAGTAGTCCTTGGAATATATAATAAAACATTTTTATCACCTTTTAACATGTAGTTTGCAATAAGTTTTGGTACAGTTTTTAATAATGTTGGTTGATTATATTAGATTTGGTTAAGTTTAGGTGTGGTAATTTGTGCTATATTATTCCTATAATAATCACATTATAGGAAGGAAGGATAGTTGTGAAAGCTGCAATTGTATTTCACAGTGTGTCAGGAAACAATTTAGAGATAGCTAAAACTTTTCAGCAGGCTTTGGTAAAATTGAAGGTTGAGACAGATCTTTTTAGAGTTGAGGATAATGATTTAAACAAATGGGTTGAGATGTATCCAATTGTGGATAAATATCGAGGGAAGATTGAAGCTGTTCCTGTTGCTAATGCGGTGGCTATGAAAGGTTATGATTTAGTAGTTCTAGGAAGTCCTACTTATTATGGAGATGTATCAGGGGAGATGAAGGCGTTTATGGATAGTTGTGCTCCTTTATGGCAAAATGCTGATTTGTTCGGTAAAATACTTTTTGCTTGGACAACTGCTGCAAGTGAAGAAGGTGGAGGTCATATTTGTTTGAAGTCAATTGTTAATTTTGGAATGCATATGGGTATGATCTATGTTCCTGTTCCATCAAATCTCTTACAAGGTGCGTTTCCTGCCTATGGTTTGATACATTATTGTTCCGAAACAGGGGATAAAAGGATAGATGGGAGAATGAGTGAGGGAATAAATAAGATGGCTAAAATATTAAAATCAATAGCCAGTAAACTTCTACTATAAAGTAACTGTTAAGTTTACCGAAAATATCAACTGTTACTGTTTGACTAAATAATGTGTTTATTGTTTATCGTACAAAGCGAATGCTTGAAAATAGGAATATATTATGGATGTCAAAAATGGTATAAATTTCTTATTTTGAGTGTATTGGAGGAGTTTGTTTACTGTTTATGGTTTTCTTAAGTTCGTTTTCTTCGCTAACTTCTATAGCAGAGTAGACAAACTGGTCGACCCGTCCTTGTTCTCTTTCTGTTAGCAATCTATAATTAAAAATAAGCTCTTTTTCATAATCGTTTAAATCCTCAAAACTTTTGTAGGAATCTATTGAGCCATCCATGTCATACCTGTAGCGAGGCATACCTTGGCCTGATAGAAACCAGTCAGGAGAGATGTCTAGAATATTGCACAATTCAAAAAGGGTGTCAGCTTTAGGATAGTAGACCTCTTTAACATAATTGCTAAAAGTATCTTGGTTGATATTTAAAATTTCTGCTATTTGCTTTTGAGTATATGAACTGTTTTTGACAGAATCTTTCAGGCGTTTGCCAAATCCTTTAAGTACCATATAAAAACCTCCTATAACACTAGAAATCATTGCAAGGACAAAGGGAAAAATAATAATATTAAACATATTGTAAAATATTAGGTATCAAGAAGCTATATGTTTTTGTAATTATTACAATATTTTTTTAGTGGATTAATGTTAAAATATAGTTATTCAATATATAATAGGAAGTATTAAAACGATTGTTTTTGGATATACAATAATTATGGCGAATTTTATAATAGGTTTTTGTAGTATATAGATAAAATCATAAAGAGTATTGACAGATAGGTGCTATTTTATGTATAATACTATGTGCCAAGTAGAAGCCGTCTGCTTCTCACCTCATAACGAATTTTCTGTTCATGAGGTATTATGAGTTAATTCATTTGTGTACTCATGGTAGAGAAAAAGACGGGTGTAATCCGTCTTTTATTTTTTTTCGGCGGAAGGCAAAATTTTTGGAGGTGATTTCCTATTAAGGATTTGCGGATTAATGAAGAAATCCGGGCCCGAGAAGTTCGATTGGTCAGTGAAGAAGGAGAGCAACTTGGGATTGTTCCAGGCAAAGAAGCTATGCAAATTGCAATTGAAAAAACTTTGGATTTGGTTGAAATTGCACCAAATGCCAGACCGCCAGTGTGTAAACTTATGGATTATGGAAAGTTCAAATATGAGCAGGCTAAAAGAGATAAAGAAGCTCGTAAAAAACAAAAGATTGTGGAATTGAAGGAAGTAAAACTTCGTCCTAATATAGAAAACCACGATTTTGAGACAAAAGCACGTAATGCACTGCGCTTTCTGAAGGATGGGGATAAAGTTAAAGTTACTATCATGTTTAGGGGAAGAGAAATAACTCATCCTGATAAAGGTAGAACCTTATGTGTGAAAATGGCGGAAGTTCTTATGGATGAAGCTGTGGTAGAACGTGACGCCAGGGTTGAAGGTCGCAATATGATTATGATATTGGCACCAGTAAGAACTGAACTAAATATATGACAAAATGAGAGGGGGTTTTCCATATGCCTAAAATGAAAACTCATCGTGGAGCCGCAAAACGTTTCAAAAAAACTGGAACTGGAAAAATAGTACGCCATCATGCGTATAAGAGTCATAATTTGGAACATAAATCAACGAAACGCAAACGTAATCTTGGCCAATCAACTATAATGCATAAATCTGATGTTAAGCGTATTGCAAGTTTAATTGCATATATGTAAAGTTAATAGGGTGGAAAAATAAAAAAGTAGAATTAACACTATAAGGAGGTCTTTGTAATGGCCCGTGTCAAACGAGGAGTAAGTGCGCATAAGCGTCATAAAAAGATACTAAAACTGGCTAAAGGTTACTGCAGACGTAAGAATATATTATTTAAAATGGCTAAACAGCAGGTAGTCCGTTCCATGGCATTTTCCTATGCTCATCGCAAAAGAAAAAAACGTGATTTTCGTAGATTATGGATTGCTAGGATTAATGCGGCTGCTCGTATGAACGATATTTCTTATAGTAGAATGATGTATGGATTGAAGCTTGCTGATGTTAACGTAAACCGTAAGGTTATGGCTGAAATCGCTATAAGTGATCCAGCAGCTTTTATTAAATTAGTAGAAATTGCAAAAAACAAGCTTGAAAGTGGAGCTCTTGAAGCTCAGGCAAATGCCTAATAAAATGCTTGAAACAAAGAGTTCGATTATTTCTCAATGAAGTAATCGAACTCTTGTCTGTTCTTGGGAGGGTTTTGTACGATTATTACTTCTTTGCAGAATGAACAGGTAAAACATGTAGTAGCTTTACATAAAAATAAAGGCCGAAAAGAATATCGCGAGTTTATTATTGAAGGAAAACGCTTATTACAGGAAGCAATTTTTCGTGATGTAGTAGTTAAAGAAATTTATTATAACACTGAAATAGCCGAAGATAAACTTGATGTTTTGATAAAAAAAGCAGAGGAAAGAAATATATCTGTAGTTTCTGTTACAGATAAAGTGTTTAGAAGAATGTCTGTAACTGAAGAGCCGCAGGGAATTTTGGCTGTTGTAGAATTTTCAGGATGTAAGATTAGTGATTTAAAAATACATAATAAATCAATACTTCTTATCCTTGATAGAATTAAGGATCCGGGAAACTTGGGAACTATCTTGCGGGTGGCCTTAGCGGCAGGGGTTGATCAGATTTGTTTGATTGAAGGAACTGTGGATGTGTATAACCCCAAAGTTTTAAGAAGTAGTATGGGAGCCTTATTTTCACAAAAAATATATAATAATACCAAACCTGAAAATATAGTAGATTTTTGCAAATCACAAAAATGCTCTATTGTAGTATCTTCCATGGAAGGAAAGTCCATTTTTAATACAAATATTTCCCAATTGCTACCTACTGCTTTGGTTATAGGAAATGAAGCTTGTGGAGTTTCCGATTATTTTAAAAATAATGCTACTAAAGCTTTATGCATTCCTATGTTTAACAATGTTGAATCACTCAACGCAGCGATGGCTACCGGAATTTTCCTTTATGAAATGCGAAGACAAGGTGATTTCTTGTAATGTTAAGTTGAAAATGATATAATTCTGACAAACAAAATAATATTTTGCAATTTGAACCTTAGGCAGAGAGGTGGGCTAGATAATGAACTCAAAAGACTGGTTCTGGAAAGCCTTTGAGGCCACTGGTTCTCCCCAAGTATATCTATTATGTAATTCCCAAAAACAGAAAAATAATAAAAACGATGATCAGGATAAAAGGAATGCTACTTTATAAGGGAGGCTTGACCATAGACTGAAAGTCAG
>JBAYAL010000044.1:0-7788 GCA_041669825.1 Eubacteriales bacterium
ATTGGAGCAGGGCCTGGTGCTGTTGATTTAATTACTGTCAGAGGTAGAAAATTGTTGGAACAGGCAGATATAATAGTTTATGCTGGTTCTTTGGTAAATCCTGAACTTTTAAAATATGCAAGGGCAGATTGTCAAATGCTTAATAGCGCTAAAATGACATTGGAACAAGTGATTGAGGTCATGGTTCCTCCTGCTAGGAAAAATCAAACTGTAGTTAGGCTCCACACAGGAGATCCGAGTATTTATGGGGCTATTAGAGAACAAATGGATTTGTTGGATGGATATAAACTAAAATATGAGGTAGTACCTGGAGTAAGCTCTTTTTGTGCCGCAGCAGCTGCCTTAAAAGCAGAGTTTACGCTTCCGGAAGTCAGTCAAACCGTGATAATTACCAGAATGGAGGGGAGAACTCCTGTACCCCCAAAAGAAGAGATTTCACTGCTCGCTGCTCATCAAGCGACTATGAGTATTTTTTTGAGTACAGGCCTGCTTGAAAAATTGAGTAGTCGTCTAATAGAGGGAGGATATGCAGAGGATTCTCCAGCTGCTATAGTATATAAAGCTTCCTGGCCTGATGAAAAAGTTTTCAGGTGTACGATTGGGACGCTGGTACAGACAGCAGCAGAAAATAAGATAACAAAAACTGCCCTTATTTTGGTAGGAGGATTTTTAGGCAATGACTACGAACGATCGAAGCTTTATGATCCGTCATTCACACATGAATTCAGGGAGGCTTCTGAATGAAGGCCTGTATTTTTTCTTTTACTAGGAATGGGGCAAACTTAAGTATAAATGTAAAAAAAAGACTCATGGATAGTGGTTATACTGTTGATTGTTTTACAGTTAAGTCTTTTGTTAGCCTCTCCAAGGAGTTAAGGGCTTTGGAAGGCGACTTGGACATTATTACAGCGCAAGCTTTTGCAAGGTGTTCAGCCCTTATCTTTATTGGTTCGAGCGGTATTGCGGTTCGGAAAATTGCACCCTTTATCAAAGATAAAGCCTCTGATCCGGCAGTTATTTGTATCGATGAAAAAGGCGAGTTTGTTATACCGCTGCTCTCTGGTCATATCGGAGGAGCAAATTCCCTAGCCCGTGTCATAGCTGAGTGGTTGGGAGCTTGTCCTGTGATTACAACTGCAACTGATGTTAATGGTTTATTTGCGGTTGATGAATGGGCAAAAAAGAATAATATGTATATATGTGATCTAAAGACTGTCAAAAGGATATCAGCAGATTTGCTTAATGATACCCCGATTGGTTTATATTCTGATTTTGAATTGCAGGGGGAACTACCACCTAATGTTCTGCTGAATTCTGATTGTGAATCAGGCATAGCAATTACTCTGGAAGAACAAAAAAAACCGTTTGCAACTACGCTTAAGCTGATACCTAAAATTATTTGTTTGGGAATAGGATGTAAAAAAGATGTTAGTTGTGAAAGAATAGAAGAGCTAGTGCTAGATATTTTGGAAAACAAGAGGATTAGTATCAATTCTATATCTGACATAGCTACAATAGATTTGAAAAAGGATGAAAAGGGTTTGTTGGATTTAGCGGAAAAATATTCTATACCACTGTCTTTTTATTCAGCAGAAGAATTGGGAAGGGTTTCCGGTAAATTTTCCGAATCTGATTTTGTTAAAAGTATTACCGGAATTGATAATGTCTGTGAAAGAGCAGCTGTGATTAAAAGCGATAAGGGAAAGCTTTTGGTCAAGAAAACAGCAAAGAATGGGGTAACAGTCGCATTGGCACAAACAAGCTGGAGGGTTAATTTTGAATATTCAAATGGCTGGGATAGACTATAGTAAAGCAACACTTAGGCAGAGGGAAATATTTGCATTTACCTCCATTCAGGCTGAAGAAGCAAGAAAAATAGTTATCGAGACTTGTCAGGTAAGTGGTTGTGTACTAATTTCTACCTGTAACAGAACAGAAATATGGATTAGTGAAACTGGAGAGAAGGTTATAGATTTAACCAAGGTGATTTGTGAATTAAAGAAGGTTTCCTATTCTGAATATACTAATATGTTTGTTGCAAGAAGTAATATAAAGGCTATTCGTCATCTCTTGGAAACCGCCTGTGGCTTAAAATCACAAATTTGGGGAGAAGACCAGATATTAGCCCAGATAAAAAATGCCATTGAACAGGCCAGAGATGCAGGGACATCGGATGCAATTTTGGAAAAACTTTTTCAGACTGCGATTACGGCAGCTAAAAAAGTTAAGACTAAAACCAGACTTACTTCGTATGATGCTTCTGTTGTTACGAGAGCAGTAGAAAAAATAAAAGATTTTTTCCCAGTTCTAAATGAATTGGAATGTCTGGTAATAGGTAATGGGGAGATGGGCAGACGGATGGCCTTAATGCTTAAAGACAACGGAGCAAGGGTAACTGTCACCCTCAGAAAATATAAACATGCCACAAGTTTAGTACCTCAAGGCTGTAAAACTGTAGAATATGATCAGCGTTCAGCCGAGGTTAAAAAGGCTCAACTGATAGTCAGTGCAACATTAAGTCCTCATTATACAATTACTAGGCAAGGTCTTTCAGGTATGTTGGCAGAAGACAATAAAAAAAGGCTTTTCGTCGATCTGGCAGTACCGAGGGATATTGAGCCTGAGGTTGGAGATTATGAAAATAATACTCTTTTAGATATGGATAGTTTAGGCATTACTGCTGATATACACAAAAACAATCCTTCTTTACCAGTGGCATGTGCGATTCTTGATGAGTATGTGGAGGAGTTCCTAAAATGGTTTAAGACCAGGAGATATCTTCCGTTAATTAACAGTATAGCTGAAGCAGCTACGGAAAAAATTAGGATAAATATGCAGGATGTTATTGAGAGTCTGAACTTGGAAGAAAAGAATAAAAATCATTTGGAAAGTGAAATGTCTAGGGTGACAGGCAAAATGGTTCGTAGCTTGTTGTTTGGAATAAAGGACAATATTGCTGATGAAATTTGGGCAGATTGTTTTGAACGAATGCATGATGGAACAGGAACTGTCTAGTTTCAAATACACAAACAGATAGCTTTCAGTATAAACAATAAATATTTGAAGAGGAAAAGATATGAAGATTTATGTAGTTGGCTTGGGTCCAGGCGGGGAAGATCAGATAATTCCCAGAGCCTTAGATGCTTTGGAACAAAGCGATATAATTGTGGGTTACGATAGATATATCGAGCTTATTAAGCCTCGTTTTTCACACAAACAGCTATTATCCACCCCAATGAAAAAAGAAGTTGAACGTTGTAGGCTGGCTATAGATAAAGCATTGGAAGGTTTTACAGTTTCTATGGTTTCCAGCGGTGATGCTGGAGTTTATGGAATGGCTGGAATCATGTATGAAACAGCAGCAAACTTTAAGGAAATTGAAATTGAAGTAATCCCAGGAATAACTGCAGCCTGTAGTGGAGCTGCAATATTAGGGGCCCCGCTGATCAGTGACTTTGCAGTAATTAGCTTAAGCGATTTGTTAACACCTTGGGATAAGATTGAAAAAAGACTGTCAGGAGCGGCGTTGGCTGATTTTGTAATCTGTTTGTACAATCCGTCTAGTAAAACTAGACATGATTATCTCGCTAAGGCCTGTGATATTATAAGGCGTTACCAGAGAGCTGATATCCCTGCAGGAATAGTAAGAAATATTGGCAGAAGCGGGGAGAACTATGAAATTATGACGCTGGAAGAATTAAGAGAAAAACAGGTGGATATGTATACTACTGTTTTTATAGGCAATTCACAGACTAAAGTGATAAAAAATAAAATAGTGACCCCGAGAGGATATAAATTGATATGAAGAAAAAGCCGGTTTTTTGGATTATTGCCGGAACATCAGAGGGCAGAGAACTTGTAGAAAAAATTGCAGCCACTGAGGCTGAGATATTTGTTTTTCTGGCAACTGAATATGGTAAGACATTAATATATCCAAAACCAAATGTTCATATTTCTGCCAAGCGTCTGGACAGGGAGGAGATGGAATCATTTATTAATAGTGTCCATCCAGACTGTGTAATAGATGCTACTCATCCCTATGCACGAGAAGTGACAGAAAATATTTATACAGCCTGCCTGAAAACAAAGGTAAGATATCTGAGGGTGTTAAGGCCTAAAATTGAGTTTGATTTATCAAATGAGGCAGTTAATGATGATCAAGTTGATAGGGAAAATAGCGAAATCGTATTTGTTGATAGTACAAAAGAAGCGGCGGATTTTTTAAACCATACTACTGGAAAGATACTTCTAGCTAGTGGTAGTAAGGAAATACATTTTTTTACTGGTATTTCTGATTTTGAAAACAGAATCTACGCAAGGGTGCTCCCAATGGAAGGGGTAATAGAAAAATGTACAAGTCTTGGTATAAAGAGTTCCCAACTTATTTGTATGCAGGGTCCTTTCTCAAAAGAGCTCAATCTGGAGATACTTAAAGCCATAGAAGCTAAATACATAGTAACTAAAGAATCAGGAACTAGAGGAGGGTTCAAAGAAAAAATCCTGGCTGCACAGGAGTTGGGTGTTAAGGCTGTAGTTATACGTCGAAGATCAGAATCGAAGGGATTGAGTCTTGAAGAAATTGAAGAAACACTTATTAGGGACTACGAGCTTAAATGGAATAATGAGCTAGAATTAGATAAAAATGTGGAAAAGAAAATTCCAAATGTATTAGATGATAGTTATAATACCTATTTCCCTTTATTCATATCAATGACTAATAAAAAAGTAATAATTTTTGGGGCGGGAAATATTGCCCTGAGGAGAATTGAAACATTGCTTTGTTTTGATGCTGATATAGAGGTGTTTGCCCCTGAGATAAATAGAGAAATTGCTGTGCTTTTTGAAAATTGCAGAATAAAGGTTAATAAAAGATTCTATGAGTCAGGAGACTGTGCAGGAGCTGATTTGGTTGTTGCAGCTACAAATGACAGGATGGTTAACCGAGCAGTTGCTGAAGAATGCAGTAAACAGAATATACCTGTAAGTGTTGCTGATGATAAAGAATTGTGTACTTTCCTCTTCCCTGCTGTTATAAAAGAGGGTGACCTGGTGATTGGACTTACTTCAGGGGGTAAAGATCATAGGAAAGTTAAAAATACAGCAGAAAATATAAGGACTAGGTTGCATGAACTTTTGGAATAGAGGTGCCTTAAGTGGTTAAACGGAAAATCAGAGTCGGTAGTAGGGATAGCAAGCTGGCAGTTATTCAGTCTCATTTGGTAATGGAGCAGATAAAAAGATGTTATCCCGAGCTAGAATTAGAGCTTATAACAATGAAAACAACCGGAGATATTATTTTGGATAGAACTTTGGATAAAATCGGCGGGAAGGGGCTTTTTGTCAAAGAGTTGGAAAAGGCACTGCACGATGGAGTTATTGATATTTCTGTTAACAGTCTGAAAGATATGGAGATTGTTGGAGATAATGATCTGCCAATTGTCGCCTTTTCGCAAAGAGAAGACCCCCGTGATGTACTGGTTTTGCCGATAAAAAATCCTAATGCTGAAAAAAAATATAAAGAAACTGCTAATATTCTCGGTATTGATATTAATGGTGCTATTCCTCTGGGTTGTTCTAGTGCTAGAAGAAAGGTTCAGCTTTTTGCATTGAAAAATGATTTGCAGATTGAACCGGTAAGGGGAAATGTAATAACAAGGCTAAACAAACTGGATAGAGGTGAATATAGCGCTCTTGTACTTGCTTATGCTGGGTTGAAAAGGCTCTCCCTGGAAAACAGGATTAGCGGAATATTTTCTGCCCAGGAAATAATACCTGCTGCCGGGCAGGGAATACTGGCAGTTCAGGGACGTAAGGATGATGATTACAGCTTTTTAAAAGATATAAACAATAAAGAAGCAACAGATGCTGCCCATGCGGAAAGAGAATTTGTCAAAACTCTTGAAGCCGGGTGTAGTTCTCCAGTAGCTGCCTTTGCTGAGATTAACGGAGAAGAGATGAGACTTTCAGGTCTTTATGTGGATGAAAAGACCGGAAAAGAGGCTAAAGGAATCTTAACTGGTAAACGAAGTGAAGCTCGAAATTTGGGATATAACCTTGCAGTGAAACTTCTCTTGGAGGTGAAATGATTGTTGAAAGATAAAGGTAAGGTATGGCTGGTAGGTGCGGGTCCTTCAGATGCAGGATTAATTACTGTTAAGGGTTTAAAGGTTTTAAATATGGCTGATGTGGTAGTTTTTGATAGACTTGTTGGGGTGGAAATATTAAATATGATCCCCAAAACGGCTAAAAAAATTGATGTAGGTAAAAATTCTGGTAATCACTCTGTTCCACAGGAAGAAATAAATAGGATTTTGCTCAGAGAAGGACTTGCTGGAAATATAGTTGTTCGTTTAAAAGGTGGGGATCCCTTTCTCTTCGGACGGGGTGGAGAAGAAATTGTCCTTCTGGCAGAGAATGATATTCCTTATGAGATTATTCCTGGGATTACCTCTGCCATTTCTGTTCCAGCATATGCAGGTATTCCGGTAACTCACAGGGACTGCTGTTCCTCCCTACATATTATTACAGGGCATACCAAAAAAGCTGGGGCTCCAGATATCGATTTTGAAGCCCTGGTTAAACTGAAAGGAACTCTGGTTTTCTTGATGGGAATCTCGTCATTGACTAGTATTTGCAGTGGTCTAATGAGAGCTGGAATGCCATCTGATATGCCTGTAGCAGTGATTGAAAAGGGAACAACAGCAAGACAGCGAAAGCTTGTATCTTGTATAGGAAATCTGGCTGAAGAGGCGGAAAAAAATAATATTCAGGCACCGGCTATAATTATTGTTGGCACAGTTTGTTCTCTTTCCAAAGAGTTTGAGTGGGCAGAAAAAAGGCCGCTGCATGGAAAAAGGGTTATTGTGACCAGACCTGAAATGCTTTGTTCTACCCTTAGCGAAAAGATACGCAGTTTGGGAGGGGAGGCAATTGAGTTTCCTTGTATCAGGACGTTCCCACTGAAAATCAATCCTGCCTTGGATGGAGCTATCGCTCATCTCAGGGATTACAATTGGCTTGTGTTTACAAGTGTTGCCGGAGTAGAATTTTTTCTGGAAAAGCTGAAAGAAGAAGGAAAAGACATTAGAGAGCTTTTCGGTTTGAAACTTGCTGCAATTGGGAGTGGTACGGAAAAGGCTTTTTTACAGAGGGGGGTTAGGGTGGATTTAGTCCCCTCTGTTTACAATGCTCGCACTTTGGGTGAAGAGCTTGCTGAGAGAGTAGGGCAGGGGGAAAAAGTATTGCTCTTGAGGGCTGAAGAAGGTTCCCCTGAATTAACTGAGGTTTTATCATCATCAGGGGTTAATTATTCGGAGGTTCCGGTATATAAGACAGTGTTTAATTCAGATAACAGCGAATTTTCAAGGGAGATTATAGAAAAAGGTTTGTTCGATTTTGCTGCCTTTACCAGTGGGTCTACTGTAAAAGGTTTTGTTCGAGCTTTGCCTGATTTGGATTTTTCAAATATTACAGCGGTATGTATTGGAGAACAGACAGCAATGGAAGCAAAAAAACAGGGGATGAAGGTTGTTGTTTCCCAAAAAGCTACGATTGATAGTTTGGTTGAGGCGATAAAAGGTTATAGCTTTCAATCTGTAAATATTTAGTTAAATAGTAGATTATACAAAAATGTGTTTGAGTAAGGGGGCTAATATGGAAATACTAAAAAGACCGCGTAGGCTTAGGACGGACAGTGTAATGAGAGAGCTTGTCAGAGAAACACGAATATCCAAAAGTGCTTTGATTTATCCTCTTTTTATTCAGGAAGGAAAAAATATTACTGAAGAA
>JBAYAL010000045.1:0-7774 GCA_041669825.1 Eubacteriales bacterium
AGCCAGGAATTGTTATAGGTAGAGGCGGTACGGAAGTTGAAAATTTACGTAAAGAGCTTAAAAAAATGACAGGCAAACAGGTCGCAGTGAATATTGTTGAGATCAAGAAACCTGAAATTAATGGAAAGCTTGTTGCCGATAGCGTAGCACAACAACTCGAAAAACGTATATCTTTCCGTAGAGCTATGAAACAGACAGTAGGTCGTACAATGCGCGTTGGAGCTCAGGGTATAAAAATCCAGTGCAGCGGGCGTTTAGGCGGTGCAGAAATTGCACGTACAGAATGGTATCATGAAGGTAAAGTACCTCTTCATACCCTTCGTGCTGACATTGATTATGGATTTACCGAAGCAAATACAACTTACGGAAAAATTGGTATTAAAGTATGGATATATAGAGGGGAAATTCTTCCTGTTAAAAATGTTAAAATTGCCTCTCAGGAGGAAGGAGGAAAATAAATGCTCGTCCCGACAAGAGTAAAACGTCGTAAACAGCATCGTCCCAGTTTGAAAGGGAGATCTTACAGGGGTACCAAAGTAACTTATGGAGAATACGGGTTGATGGCTCTCGAACCAGCATGGATAACTAATCGCCAGATAGAAGCCGCTCGTATTGCAATGACACGTTATGTTAAACGTGGAGGGAAAGTGTGGATTAAGATTTTCCCGGACAGACCTATTACTGCAAAACCTGCTGAAACGCGTATGGGTAGTGGTAAAGGTACTCCTGAATTTTGGATAGCAGTAGTAAAACCGGACAGAGTCATGTTTGAAATGTCAGGAATAACAGAAGAAGTAGCTCGTGAAGCACTTCGCCTAGCTGCTAATAAATTGCCTATTAGATGTAAATTTGTTAGAAAAGTGGATCAGGTTGGAGGTGACGCAAATGACGAAGAATAAAGGGAAAAATTTGCGCGACATGACCGATGAAGAATTACTCAAAAACATCGATCAGTTTAAAACAGAATTATTTAATTTGCGTTTCCAACTTGCAACAGGACAACTTGATAATCCTATGCGTATTAAAGAAGTACGAAAAGGGATTGCAAGAGGTAAGACTATTCTCCGTGAACGTGAATTGAGTCGCGTTTAGGTTTGAAAGGAGGCAAATAACTGTGGAAAGAAGCCTGCGCAAAACCAGGTATGGAAAAGTTGTCAGTGATAAAATGGATAAAACCATTGTAGTAGCTGTTGAGACAACTATACGGCATTCTGTATACAGTAAGACTGTAAGAGTTACTAAGAAATTCAAAGTGCACGATGAAAATGGTGAAGCCAAAGTAGGAGATACAGTGATGATTATGGAGACTAGACCTCTCAGCAAAGATAAACGCTGGAGACTGGTTAAAATTCTTGAAAAAGCAGTTGTGCTCTAGAATAAGAGAGTAATAGCAGGAAAGGAGGTCGCCCTGATGATTCAGGTAGAAACAGCACTTAAAGTTGGGGACAATACCGGAGCCAAAAAAATCCTATGTATCCGAGTGTTGGGAGGATCTGTTCGACGCTATGCAACTGTTGGTGATGTAATAGTGGCTTCTGTTAAAGAGGCAACACCAGGAGGCGTTGTCAAAAAAGGAGAAGTCGTAAAAGCAGTTGTGGTTCGTACTAAAAAAGAAATTAAAAGACCTGATGGTTCCTATATAAGATTCAGTGAAAACGCTGCAGTAATCATTAAAGATGATAAGAGTCCTGTTGGAACCCGTATCTTTGGACCAGTGGCAAGGGAACTTAGGGATAGAGATTACATGAAAATAGTTTCATTGGCTCCAGAAGTGTTATAGGAATAAATGTCGGGCGGAGGTGAGATAATTGTCCGTGCAAAAGCAGAAAGTTCATGTCAAACAAGGGGACATGGTAGTGGTATTATCTGGCAAGGATGCTGGAAAAAAGGGTAAGGTGCTTGAAGTAATTCCCAAAAAAGGTAGAGTTGTAGTAGAAAAGGTTAATGTAGTTAAGAAACATCAGAAGCCTACTCAGCAGTCGCCACAGGGGGGAATAGTAGAACAAGAAGCTCCTATTCACTGTTCAAATGTAATTTTGTTCTGCCCTGAATGCAATTCTGTAACAAGACGCAGTAACAAGATGACAGGTGAAGGAAAAGTTAGGGTTTGCAGAAAATGCGGGCACAACTTACCAGATAATGTTAAAAAATAATCTGGAAGGGAGGTACTAGGGTGGCTAGACTAAAAGAATATTATAAAAATGAAATAACACCAGCTCTGCAAAAAAAATTCGGATATACGAATATTATGCAGACTCCCAAACTGGACAAAATAGTTATTAATGTCGGATTGGGTGAAGCAATAAATAATCCTAAAGCTATTGATGCTGTTGTTAGTGATATTATGACCATATCGGGACAAAAACCAGTTGTAACCAAGTCCAAAAAAGCAATTGCAGGATTTAAACTTCGTGCAGGGATGCCAATTGGTGTCAAAGTAACTTTACGTGGAGACCGTATGCTTGAATTTGCAGATCGTCTTCTAAACGTTGCTCTTCCAAGGGTAAGAGATTTTCAGGGAGTATCTCCCAAATCATTTGATGGTCGTGGAAATTATACACTTGGTTTAAAAGAACAGTTGATGTTCCCTGAAATTCAATATGATAAAATTGATAAAATACGCGGCATGGATATAGTTTTTGTAACAACTGCGAACACAGACGAAGAAGGAAAAGAACTATTAAGAGAATTTGGAATGCCGTTTCATGACTAGGTAATAAGGAGGCTTAACTAATGGCCAAAAAGTCGATGATGGTTCGTCAGTCAACCAAACCAAAATATTCTGTTCGTTGGCACAATCGTTGTGAAATTTGTGGTCGTCCACACGCCTATATGCGCAAATTTGGAATTTGTCGTATCTGCTTCAGAGAATTGGCTTATAAAGGCGAACTGCCAGGTATAACTAAATCTAGCTGGTAAGCGTTATTGGAGAAAGGGGGAAGACTAAAGTGTCAATGTCAGATCCGATTGCCGATTTCCTGACACGTATCCGCAACGCGGGAATGGTCTACCATGAAAAAGTCGAAGTTCCGGCATCAAATACAAAAAAAACATTAGCCGAACTATTGAAACAAGAAGGTTTCATAAAGGATTATGAATATATTGAGGATAATAAGCAGGGTACTTTGCGGCTATATCTGAAGTATGGCCCCAATCGTGAGAAAGTCATTACAGGACTTAAACGTATCAGTAGACCGGGGCTCCGTGTTTATGCGAAGAAGGATCAAGTTCCCAAAGTTCTTGGTGGTCTTGGAGTTGCTGTAATTTCTACCTCCAAAGGTGTTATGCCAGATAAACAGGCTCGCAAAGAAGGACTGGGCGGAGAAGTAATCTGCTACATTTGGTAAAGGACGGAGGTGTGTAGGTTGTCACGAGTAGGAAAGAAACCAATTGTAATACCCAGTGGGGTAGAAGTAATTAAAGAAGGTAATATTATTACAGTTAAGGGTCAGAAAGGGAGCCTCGTTAGAGAATTCCGGCCCGAAATGAATATTGCTATTGCTGAAAATATTATAACAGTTACTCGTTCGAGTGATATTCCATTTCATCGCTCATTGCATGGTCTGACTCGTACTTTGATCTCCAATATGATTGAAGGTGTGAGTAATGGTTATAGCAAGAGACTCGAATTAGTGGGTGTGGGATATCGTGCTGCACTTCAGGGCAAGACTCTTGTTCTAACAGTAGGAAAATCTCACCCAGTTGAAATGATACCTAATGAAGGAATAGAAGTTGAAGTACCTGCTCAAAACAGAATTACCGTAAAAGGTATGAGTAAAGAGCTCGTAGGATTATTTGCAGCTAATATTCGCGATCAGCGTCCGCCTGAACCTTATAAAGGTAAAGGTATAAGGTACGAAGGCGAAAAAGTCCGTCATAAAGAAGGTAAAACAGGAGCCAAATAATAATAGACAAGGGCAAAATCTCTTGTTGGTGAGGAAAGGTGTGAAATCCTTTGATAAAGCGAGTTGATCGTAGATATATTCGCAGTCAGAAACACAAAAGCGTGCGCAAGAAAGTATGCGGAACAGTTGAAAGACCACGTTTGGCAGTGTTTAGAAGTTTAAATCACATTTATGTACAAATAATAAATGATAATAATGGTAGCACATTAATAGCAGCTTCTTCACTCGACCCTCAGTTTAAAGAAGCAGGAATTAGTGGTGGAAATATTGAAGGCGCAAAATTGGTGGGAGAAATGATTGCCAAGAAAGCGCTGGAAAATGGTGTTTCTAAAGTTGTTTATGATCGCGGCGGAAATAAATATCATGGTAGAATTGCGGCATTAGCCAATTCTGCAAGAGAAGCTGGATTAGACTTCTAATCTGAGAAAAGGAGGGAAAATAATTGTCATATAATGATGCCAGCAAGTCGGAAATGACTGAAAAAATTGTGCATATAGCCCGTGTTGCTAAAGTAGTAAAAGGCGGAAGACGTTTCAGTTTCAGTGCTCTTGTAGTAGTTGGAGACGGTAATGGATTGGTAGGCGCAGGACTAGGAAAAGCAGGCGAAGTTCCAGAAGCAATCCGTAAAGGAGTGGAAGACGCCAAAAAAAATCTTGTCTCTGTTCCACTTAAAGGAACTACAATTCAACACTTAGTCATCGGAAAATACGGAGCAGGTCAGGTATTACTTAAACCTGCATCCAAAGGTACAGGAGTAATTGCAGGCGGTCCTGTGCGTGCGGTTTTAGAAGCTGCCGGGGTAAAAGATATTCTGACAAAATCAATGGGATCATCAAACGCGCACAATATTGTTAATGCAACAATGGCTGGACTAAAAGAGTTGAAGCGTGAAAAAGATGTTGCTAAACTGCGCGGCAAGTCAATAGAAGAAATTTATGGTTAATTAGCTATATAAATTATCCCGCAGAGTAGAAGGAGGTGTCTGGATTGAAACTGCATGAACTAAAACCAGCAATAGGCTCAACTCATAAACCAAAACGTGTTGGACGTGGAGGTGGATCTGGGATGGGAAATACAGCAGGTAGAGGACACAAAGGTCAGAAAGCTCGTTCAGGCGGCGGAGTTCGTCCTGGGTTTGAAGGCGGACAGATGCCTTTAATGCGCAGAATTCCCAAGCGTGGATTTACAAATATATTTCGTAAGGAATATGAAATAGTAAATTTGTCTGACCTGGAAGAAAGGTATGAAAGTGGCGCGGAAATAACTGTTGAAAGCTTAATCAGATCTGGGCTTGTAAAAAAAGCTAATGCTGGGGTGAAATTACTCGGTAATGGTGAACTGACAAAAGCATTTACAGTAAAAGTAGATAAGGTGAGTAAGTCTGCGGCAGAAAAAATTTCTGCTGCCGGTGGAAAAGTAGAGGTGGAATAAATTGATACTTGACTCTCTTAGAGATGCATGGAAAGTACCAAGTATTAGAAATAAAATCGGATTCACCCTGCTTATGCTTCTTGTCTTCCGCATAGGGGCACACATACCAATACCATTTATGGATCGCGATCTGCTTAAAGAAATGATGGGTAGCGGAGGATTGTTTGATTTTTTCAATACATTTTCCGGTGGTTCTTTGAAAAGATTTTCTGTTTTTTCTCTTAGCATTATGCCATATATTACAGCATCTATTATCATTCAATTATTAACGGTAGTAATTCCTGCTTTGGAAAGGCTAGCTAAAGAAGGCCAAGATGGTAGGAAAAAAATTCAACAATATATTCGTTATAGTACTGTAGTGCTTGGCTTCATTCAGGGATTTGGTTTGACTATGGGCCTTAGAGGCGCATTGATGATTCCCAATCAGTCAATGAAATGGCCAATTTACCTAATGATTACAATCGTGCTTACGGCAGGAACAGCGTTTTTGATGTGGCTTGGAGAGCAGATTACTGAAAATGGTATAGGTAACGGGATATCACTGATAATCTTCGCAGGTATAGTGGCAGGAATTCCAGATGCTGTTAAGTATTTGGTTGGCTTGCTAAAAGTTGGAGAGATAAGTTACATGACAATTCTAGCTTTATTATTCATCTGTGCGTTGATTATTGCTGGAGTAGTATATATACAGGAAGGTCAAAGACGAATTCCAGTGAATTATGCCAAAAGAGTTGTTGGCCGTAAGGTGTATGGTGGACAAAGTAGCCATATACCTCTAAAGGTCAATCAGGCAGGAGTTATTCCCATAATTTTTGGTATTTCACTTATGGCTTTTCCTGCAACAATTGCTACATGGCTCCCTCAGACTTCGGCATTCGTTCTTTTTGCGAACAAATATATGTCGATGAATGGAACGTCCTTTTCAATACCGTATCTGCTTTGTTATGCAATACTGATTGTTTTTTTCACCTATTTTTATACTGGGATAACATTCAATCCAATGGATGTTGCTGAGAATTTGAAAAAATATGGTGGATTTATTCCCGGTATCAGACCAGGTCGACCTACATCTGATTATTTGATGAAAATACTCGGTAAGGTTACGCTTGCTGGTGGAGTATTTTTGGCAATTATCGCTATACTTCCCAGTATGATTATGGGTTTGACTGGAATTCAAAATATATATCTCGGAGGAACTTCTCTGCTTATCGTAGTCAGTGTTGCTCTGGAAACCATGAAACAGATGGAATCTCAGTTAATGCAGAGGCATTATCAGGGTTTCATGAAATAGGGGGCAAAAGAGGTGCGCTTGATACTCGTAGGCCCGCCTGGAGCTGGAAAAGGCACACAGGCAGAACAGCTAATTGAACATTATAAAATTCCTCATATATCAACGGGGGATATGTTCAGAGCTGCGATAAAAGAACAGACTTTGTTGGGAATAAAAGCTAAAGAGTTTATGGACAAAGGGGCTCTTGTTCCTGACGAGGTAACAATCGGTATTGTAGCAGAAAGACTTGCTCAATCTGATTGTCTAAATGGTTTTTTATTAGATGGTTTTCCTCGTACTCTTGCTCAAGCTGATGCTTTAGCAGGAATACTAAATGATTTAAATATTAGTTTGGACGGGGTAATTAGTATAGAACTTGATGACAGTATTCTTTTGGAAAGATTAACGGGCCGCCGCATATGCAGACAATGTGGAGCGACTTATCATAAAGTGTTCAATCCACCTACTGAAGAAGGAATTTGCAGTAAATGTGGGGCGGAACTTTATCAGAGAAGTGATGATACTTTGGAAACTGCTCAGAATCGTTTAAGAGTTTATAATGACCAGACTGAGCCTTTAATTGCTTACTATAGTGATTGTGGATTTTTAAAGAGAGTTCAGGGAGACCAAGATATTAAACAAGTTTTCCAAAGCATATTAAATGTGTTGGTGTAAACCGTTATGATTGAGCTAAAGAATGTAAGTCAACTCGACAAGATGCGAACTGCTGGAAGAATAGTGGCAGAGACATTACAGTTGATGAAAGAATCAGTCTGTGACGGGATAACAACAGGGGAACTGGATAGGATTGCAGAAGAGTATATTAGAAAATGTGGGGCATTACCTGGTTTTAAAGGTTTATATGGGTTTCCCGCCACACTTTGTACGTCTGTTAATGAAGAAGTTGTCCATGGTATTCCTGGTTTAAGACAGTTAAAAAGTGGAGATATTATCAGTATTGACTGCGGTTCATTGTACAAAGGTTATTATGGGGATGCTACCGTTAGTTGTGGTGTAGGACAGATTTGTGAGGAATATCAAAATCTTCTCAAAGTTTGTGAACAATCGTTAATGATTGGTATTGATCAGGCTAGAATAGGAAATAGATTATATGACATATCTCATGCAGTTCAGACATATGTTGAAAGCAATGGGATGTCTGTGGTAA
>JBAYAL010000046.1:0-7738 GCA_041669825.1 Eubacteriales bacterium
TATCTTCAGATTTCAAACCTAGAAATTTTGAATATGTCCTCAGAAAACCTTTGGTATATGTTTTTCCAGGGAGAATACTATAATTTTCTTCTTCTAAAGCTTGTAAATACAATTTTCTTATTTTGATATTATTTTCGACATCTTCATAACTCCATCCTTTTTCTTCCCTAGTCTTTCTTAAGATTTCCCCTTCTCCCGCCATTACAATCCCACCTCATATATTATTACTAAATTAACTTTAATGGATAAATATGTTATAGCCGTAAAATTCTATTGGTCTATCTATGTTTTCCTCATATTCAAATAATAAACTAATACTCAAGTTTTGTTTATTAGAACAAAACTAAATCAGAAAAGACACAGCTAATTCATACTAAAACTAATTTTTTCAGTATCATGATTTATTCTACAATATATTATTTATTCCTTCTTATTTTGAGACATTTTACACATTAATTATTGCCATCTTGTTTTCCACACTTCTGTTCAAACATTCCTTTGGTCATTAACACTTCTCTTGGCTTAGAACCTTCATATTCCCCAACTACACCTTTTTCCTCCAAAAAATCCATTAATCTTGCTGCCCTAGTATAACCTATTCTCAATCTTCTCTGAAGTAACGACACTGAGGCTGTATTGCTTTCAATAAACAAAAGCGCAGCTTTATAAAAAAGTTCATCTTGAGGTTCTATTTTAGGGCTCTTTTCTATTGTAATTTGCGGAATTTCATGATACTCAGGCTTAGCCTGTTTTTTTAGAAAATCAACAACATCTTTTACTTCTTTATCAGCCAAAAAACAACCTTGAACTCTAACCGGTTTGCTCATTCCCATGGGATGAAAAAGCATATCACCCCTACCAAGTAATTTCTCTGCTCCACCCGTATCCAGAATTGTTCGTGAATCTATCTGAGAAGATACAGCAAACGCAATCCTTGATGGGATGTTGGCTTTAA
Source organism: Eubacteriales bacterium (assembly GCA_041669825.1). Taxonomy (GTDB): domain Bacteria; phylum Bacillota; class Desulfitobacteriia; order Desulfitobacteriales; family Syntrophobotulaceae; genus JBAYAL01. The sequence goes on from JBAYAL010000046.1 coordinate 956, forward strand.
TCAGTCCCGTAATTACATCAACAGATGGTCTCTGCGTTGCTACAATCAAATGTATTCCCGCAGCCCTAGCCATTTGCGCCAAGCGGCATATTCCGTCTTCAACTTCTCCTGGAGCAACCATCATTAAATCTGCAAGTTCATCAATAATCACAACAACATATGGTAAACATTTAGCATCCTCAACGTTGTTTTCACTTTGGATATAATTATACCTGATTATATCCCTTACACCTGTGGACGCAAACAACTCATATCTTGTCTCCATTTCTGTTACAATCCACTTTATAGCCCCCGCTGCCTTTTGCGGGTCAGTAACAACTGGTGAAATAAGATGTGGAATTCCATTATAGTTGGTAAGCTCAACCATTTTAGGGTCTATAAGCAATAGTTTTACTTCATCAGGTCTTGCCTTATAAACAATACTTGCAATAATTGTATTTATACAAACTGATTTTCCTGATCCAGTTGCCCCGGCAATTAATAAATGTGGCATCCTTGACAAATCTGCTATTATCGGATTTCCTGAAATATCTTTACCCAAAGCTAGACTCATTTTGCCTGAAGATTCCTGAAAATCTTCGGTCTCAAGAACTTCACGAAAATGAACTAATGCTATTTCTTTATTAGGAACCTCAATACCAACAACTGATTTTCCAGGAATAGGAGCTTCAATTCTAACATCAGAAGCCGCCAAACTTAAAGCAATATCATCAGATAGGCTTGTTATTTTACTTACTTTTACCCCTGGAGCAGGCTGAAGTTCATAACGGGTGATTGCTGGTCCTTGAGTAACTCTCGTAACTTTCACTTTTACACCAAAACTCAATAAAGTTTCTTCCAAAACTTTTACATTATCTGCTAAATTTTTATTTAACCTTTGATTTTTTACTTTCATACCTTTTTGGACAAGATTCAAAGGAGGCATTTTATAATTTGCATCTTTTTCTGTCTGTCGAGAAATGGGGGTACTTGATACTCCCTTTTCCAAAATGTCTTTAGCCTTTTCCTTATCATTATCATTATACTCTTTCTTTCCCTGGCTAAAACAATTATTTTGATTATTATTTTCTTGATAATCAATTGTACTGCCCTGCTGATCTGCTGTATTAATTATTACCAAATCATCTTCTTCATCATCATGGTACATATCAATAATATTTTTTTTATTATGATTGCTTATTGTTTTTCTTTTATTCACATTTTGTTGCTTAGTTTTTACATTTTCCTTTGTTTGATTATTCCCATCTCTGTTAGTCTCAGCAATAACTTTAATAAATTCATTTATTTGATGAAAAAAAGTGCTAATCCCTTTTTTTATTACTATGCCAAAATCCCTAGCTGTTGATATCAATGAGCGATTAATGGCGAGAATTGCGCCGACAAGAGCTGTAATAATTAGAAAAACATAACTTCCTGATAAGCCTACAGCACTAACAAGTACAATTGATAATCCTGCGCCAATCAGACCTCCTCCAAGACCTTTCATTGCTGCCTCAAATAATTGTGCAGAGTTATAATCGTTCACACCTGAAATATTTAGATGAAACAGACCTTCAAGTACAAGCCATAACAAAAGAATCCCTGTTACTCTTCCTGCTATAACTTTACTATTTTTCCCCATTAAAATAATTCCAAAAATCGCGAGCATAATAAATAAAAATACGCTTCCTTCACCTACCGCGATTTTTATTAGATGTATTAAATTTTCCCCAACAATTCCCCCATTATCAGTATAAAGAAAAACGAACCCCAAACAAGCTGCTCCCACAAGTAAAATACCTAATATTTCATTTTTAATTGTATTTTTTAAACTATTTTTTGCATTACCCTTTTTTGCACTAACTCTCCTATTAGCAGTTTTTCGTCTGGTCACTCATACGCCCTCCGCATCATTCTCTTCTATGTCTTTAAGCTAATATTTCAACATCTAGTTAGTAATATCCTTTTCTTAAATTAAAGCATATTTAAAAGTGCTTGATAAGCATCTTTCAAACCACCTACTTCATCAATAAGCCCAAAATCAACAGTTTCTTTTCCAATAAGAATTGTTCCTATATCCTGAGCCAATTCACCAGTTTTAAACATCATCTTATTCAATTCCGCGACTGATATTTTAGAGTGCGAGCACACAAAACTAGTTACCCTATCCTGCATCTTCTGTAAATATTCAAACTGCTGATGACCATTAATTACAAGTCCTGTATACCTTATCGGATGAAGCGTCATTGTTGCTGTAGGAGCAATAAAACTCTTAGAACAGCTAACTGCAATAGGAACTCCTATACTATGACCACCACCAAGAACGAGAGAAACTGACGGCTTACTTAAACTGCATATAAGTTCTGAAATAGCAAGACCAGCCTCCACATCCCCACCAGATGTATTGAGTATTACCAATACACCTTTTATATTAGGATTTACTTCTGCCGCGAAAAGTTGCGGTATTAGATGCTCATATTTTGTTGCCTTCGATTGACTTGGAAGCATCACATGCCCCTCAATTTGTCCTATTATTACAAGGCAGTGAACATTACCATTCAATTCAGGAATCTCTATTTGTCCCATTTCTTTTAGATTATTTACCTTTTCACTACCTATTGTTATTTCGTCATTATTCTTTTCCTTTGTTTCTTTTATGCTCCTCCCGCTTTTGTACATAAATACCTCCATAATTATTTATTGTTTTTCTTAACCTTTATATTATGATTTACTGCAACAATAAAAATTCAAAAAACTACAAATAATTAAAATTTATTTTAACCCTTAGCGGAAGATGCGACAAGCGATTAATAGTACAAATATAAATTTAAGAATTTTCTAGATATATCTTTGCTTTTTGAGAAATCAGCTTGAAATCTTCCCAAGCAGCACGTTTTAAAGACGGATTTCTCAGAAGAGCAGCAGGGTGGTATGTAGGCATTATTGATAAATCTCCTTTTTCAAACCATTGTCCCCTGCATTGAACCCTTTTTAATTTCTTATCTAAAATTGCGTGCGTTGCTGTAAGTACTAATAATACCATAATCCTTGGCCTCATAATTTTATATTGTTCTCTCAGCCATGGAAGACAAATTTCCATTTCCTCATACGTAGGTGTGCGGTTACCGGGAGGACGACATTTAACGATATTAGTAATATAAATTTGTTCTCGAGAAAGTTCAACTGCTTCCAATATCTTATTTAACATTTCTCCAGCTTTACCAACAAAAGGTATTCCCGTTTCATCCTCTCTCTGCCCTGGTCCTTCTCCTACAAACATAATAAAAGATTCTGGATTTCCCCCTCCAAAAACAACACCACTACAACCTTCTCTCAAATTACATTTTTTACATTCAAGATTCGATTTTTCTAATTCTTCCATTTTTTTTCTTAACATTTTTTCACCTTATTTGTATTTTAGTCCTAGTTAATATTAATACATTTCGGGATATTTTATAAGTCTATTTTCCATTAATATATAATTACGGTTAGGTTGTCAAAACCCTATTTCTTAGAAATAGCATACTATATTTGTTTATGATTAGAAATTCTAATGTCTGTATATTGTATATTTAAAAGGCAAAATCTATTTTTTACACTTAAACCAATTGTTAATTTATTCCATGAGTTATATATTAATATTATAAATTCTTAAAATTTTATTTTTCATATGGATAATTATTAATATATTAGCTAAGCCCATTAAGATATCTAATGATAAAATCAGTTATTTAAGGTGTTATTTTAGTGGTCATATGCATTTTAAGACTTTGGCCTAATTACAGCAATTTACATATATATATTTTTACGAAACATTAAAAACTGGTTTAAATGTGGGAGATACTATAGAAATGCATGGATAATGTAACAGCCCCCATAAATATTGCATTATATTGCATCAAAGTTGACTGCCATTCTCCCCTTAATAACTTTATAATAAAACAAAAAAGCTATACAACCTTATGTATAGCTTTTTAATACTTTATTTATAATTTTATACCATTCTAAAAACAGATTCAAAATACTCTTACATTTTGTTTTTCAAGAGCTTCCTGGACCTTTTTAATATTTACTTTTGAGGTAGGAACATCATCTTTTACTGAGATTGCAGCTGCCACCCCTGCCCCCTGTCCTGTTACAACACAGCAGCTCATATTACGAAATGAACTATGAGCCAAAATGTCCCCGGAAATACATCTGCCTGCAACAAGCAGATTATCAATTTTTTTAGGGAAAACAGACCCATAGGGTATCTGGAAATAACGACCTGTTGTTGGTAACCATAGAATACCATTTCCATCAATAAATTCAGGATAAATTCCTATAGAATCTTCAAATCTTCCCTGATGCATTACATCTTCACCTGTCATTCTATAATGACCTTCGATCTGGCGAGATTCTCTAGTTCCTATTGTCATACCAAAGTTTCGCAGACGAGCATTCTCAAAACCAGGCACATATTTATTAAGTGCCTTGATACCATCTAATACGGCTTGCCTGCCTTCTATCTCCGCACGTGTCAAATCCTCAACATTTGTACAATCAACTCCACTAATATGAACCGCATTTAATTGGGTTACCTCACCTTCGGGCGTAACTGAACTATAAGTGCCGCCATAATTAATATGATCTGACTCTTTCAAGAATCCGTCTTTTTTGGCCTCTGTAAAAGGTTTCCCAAGAAAAGGACTAAACATGTGATTGTCTTTACCATCAGTCTCCATAGCCCCCCATTCGCCGCTCCAATCAGCGTATGTGGGTTTAAGCTCTTCATGGATATACTTGAAAAATTTCTCTGTATTTACACCTCGACAATGGAACATGGGAGTTACAAAGGTAAGCTGTTCTCTATCTCTCTTTGTAAATGGTGCTCCTGCAAGGGCTGCAATATCCCCGTCTCCTGTGCAATCAATTACTCTCTTGGCAAGGATAGCCAAACGACCAGATTTACTTTCAGTTATAATACCCTTTATAGTATCGTTTTCAACTATTGCTTCTACCGCATAACAGTGTAAAAGAGGTTTTACACCGGCTTCCTCTATCATTTTGTCAGCAACGTATTTAAACATTTCCGCATCAAGCGCTTCACTATCAGACTGGCATTCTTTTGAGCTAGCTCCCATAGCTTTTGCTTTTTTCTCGAACTCAAAAACGAGACCTCCACCTTCAACCGTTCCCTCGTGCCTATACCATGCTACTCCCTCTACCCCAACCTGGCTAATAACACCACCAAAGCAACCATAACGTTCTACCAACATCGTACTAACGCCTTCTCTAGCAGATGCTATTGCGGCGGCTAATCCTGCAGGTCCACTTCCAGCCACTAGAACATCTACTTCAGCTAGAATCGGTACTTGCTTAGCTGTTTCCTTTATAAATTTCATTAGCATCTCTCCTCACATAATTTGATGTATAAAAATTTCATTTACATTAAAGTATTAGGAAGAATCAATACCAGCCATGGAATGTAGGTAATAATAAATAACACAATAATTGTTACAAGATAAAATGGCATATTTGCTTTTACAAAATCAACCATAGGTATCTTTAGTATCTGACACGAAATAAACATCATAGAGCCAAATGGAGGAGTAATCCCGCCTATGACCAGATTCAGTGTCATAATTATTCCAAAATGAACAAGATCTATACCCAGAGCTTGGAGAGGTGCTATTAAAAGGGGAACCAAAATAATAATAGCTGGCCCAGCTTCAATAAACATCCCCAAAATTAGGAGAAATACATTAATCAAAAGTAAGAAAACAAGGGGATTATCAGTAACACCCAATAGTCCCTGAGATAGATTATGGGGAATTCTCTCCCAGCTAAGATAGTATCCAAAAAGGGTAGCTCCTACTATAATAGACATAACCTCAGCTGTAGAATAAAAGGCCTCCCTCATAACTTTGTATAAATCTTTAAGATGTAATTCTTTGTAAATAAACATACCCACAATCAAACTGTAAAAAACAGCTACGGCACCACCCTCAGTAGGTGTGAACACCCCAAACCGAAGACCTAATAATATACCAAATGGAACAAATAATGCGAGTGCTGCATCCTTAGCTCCAATAAGTATTTCTTTTGCAGACGACCTCTTATCTCTTACTGCACCATAGCCCCTTTTTTTCGCAATAATCTTGACAGCAATCATCAAGCCAATACATAGCAAGAAACCTGGGATAAATCCAGCAAGAAACATCTTACCTACGGACACCCTTGCAACCATGGCATATATAATCATTACTATTCCAGGAGGAATTAACGCAGGAATAATGGAGGCAGTTGCAGTTAAAGCACCTGAAAAAGCGGTATCATATCCTCTCTTCTGCATTTCGGGAACAAGTATTTTGCATTGCATAGCTGTTTCAGCATTACTTGAACCAGATGCGCCACCCATAAGTGTACTTAACATTACCGTTACCTGTCCTAACCCCCCTGTCATGTGTCCTACCAAAATATCAGCAAAATTCATAAGCCTTTTACTGATACCAGAATAATTCATCACTACACCTGCCGTAATAAAAAACGGTATAGCTAGTAGAGGAAATGACTCCAATCCGCTTATCATATTTTGCAGAGCCAGATCAGGCGGCATAGCAGTGTTAATAAAATAAAAATATATCATAGATGAGGCCAATAGAGAAAAAGCAATCGGTACTTTTAGAAAAAAGAAAATAATTAATAGTATTAAGGGAATGTAACTAGCAAATGTTAGTTCACTCATATTTCCACTCCAATTCATTTTAAATTAATACTTCTTCTATTATTTAAAACAATCCAATCGGATTCTGATTTACATAA
>JBAYAL010000047.1:0-7709 GCA_041669825.1 Eubacteriales bacterium
AAAAAGCTCCAGACTTCTGAACAGTCAAAATTAAATCTATAAGTTCCCCACTGAGCATGCTCTTCTTTTTCATAGAGCTGACTCCCATCAAATAATCCCAATCCATGAGCATCTTTGCAAAAATGTCCCGGTACCCAGTCCATTATCACACCTATACCCGCCTGATGACATTTATCTACAAAGTACATAAAATCATGTGGTGATCCGTACCTACTAGTAACAGAATAGTACCCTGTAAGCTGATATCCCCAGGAACCATCATAGGGATGCTCCATTAACGGAAGAATTTCGATATGCGTATACCCCATATTTTTAACGTAACTCACAAGTTCTTCAGCCATATCCCTATATGTCAAAAAAGAATTATCATACTTTTTTCTCCATGATCCAAAATGAACTTCATAGATATTCATCGGTGTATTATAAACAGAACTCAAAATTTTATCTTTTTGCCAATTAACATCTTCCCAAATGTAATCTGTCAGAGAATATACTACTGAAGCAGTATTAGGTCTTACTTCTGAAAAGAAAGCAAAGGGGTCCGCCTTTAAAAACACTTTTTGATTGGAAGTATGGACCTCATATTTATAAATTTCTCCGCATTCTAGACCCGAAACAAATAGTTCCCACACCCCTCCTGTTCCAAGTTTTTGCATGGAATGCAAACTACTTTGCCAGTTATTAAAATTTCCCACTACACATACTTTTACTGCATTGGGAGCCCAAACAACAAAATTAACACCCCTTACACCGTCTTTTACCATTTTATGTGATCCAAATCGCAAATAACTATGAAATAATTTTCCATTATTGTAAAGATACATCTCTTCTTCGGTAATAGGATTATCTACGAACAAAATTCCCACCTTCTTTATTTATAACTTCCTTAATTTCTGTAATACATGTATTCATTTACAACGTTTTTTAACACGAACCATATAAAATTTCATTGTCTAATCTATCCACTAATAAAGTAAGGGTACAAAAAAAACTAATATTAGCTACATCACACAAAATCTATTTTGAAATACAAGCCATTAGTGTTTGACATTACTTAACTGTATTTAACATTCATTTATGTTACCATTAGTTACTATCAGTGAAATTTATATCCTTAAATATTTTTGGCGTTATATTTTCTATTATTTTCCTAAATTTTTACTACTCTAATTATAATTTCGATAACTAGTGATAATTTTCCTTCATATAATTAAAGTTTTATTATTTTATGCAAATCACTTATGCCTATTCACCTGTCCCTTATATACAAAAACTGTTTCTAAGGTTTATTTACTTAGAAACAGTTTTTCTTTGTTTATTTATTTCTAATGAATTATTGACTCCATTCTGATTTAACCTGACTAATTTCTTGTGGTGTGCACTGCTCAGCTGGTTTATAAAAACCTTTTTGTTTAGCAACATTGTAGAAATTATACTGTGAAGCTTCACAATTATTTCTCATTTGCTGGATTGACTGCCTAAGATTTTGATTATCAGCTTGTGTAATTACATTGGCATAACCAGTTATACTGCTGTTCAACATTGAGATGGCATCATTAAGCATATCCTTTTCTTGCATTTTTTGTACCCCCTTAATTCAAAAATGAAATTAATTGTTGTTTTGTACTCTGAGCTTCCTGAGCAGATTTTTGAAACATTTGTTTTATTTGTGGATCAGAAGCCTGCTGAGAATATGTGCTCAATTTTTGAAAAGCAGTTTCATGTGAACCAATTAGATGTCTCAAATTTTCGAGCTCAATTTTGTTTAACATATTAACACTTCCTTTATTATTTTTTTTGCCCTTGATAGTATTAGAATCTTTAAAAAAAAATATTCAAAAAAACCTTAATAAACTTTATCTAACAGATTATTAAGAGTCCTAAATTGCCATTATTTATTTTAAGTGTCTGTAATTAACCTATATTTCTATTTTTCGAGAAAACACTCTTTTTTCAAAATGTCAAAATCATCAAACCCAATTTTTATAATCATTATTAAAACAAAATATATACTTAAAATGCGAGTCACAAAAATAGCAATCATAATAGCAAGTTGATATTTAACCGCTGCATCCGGAGAAGCACCTCCTAAAATTTGTCCTGTCATCATACCTGGCAACGAAACCAAGCCAACAGTTGCAATGGATGCCAGAGTTGGATTAATTGAAGCCAGTACACTTTCCCTAATATTAGGCAACAGGGCTTCAAATTTTGTTGCTCCTAACATTAAATCCGCAAAATATTTTCTTTCCGCTTTTCTTATGTTATTAATAAAGTTATTAGCTCCAATAATATTTCCATTTAACAAATTACCTAGCAACATACCGCCAATGGCAATAAGGTATTTAGCTTCAAAAATATTATCTAATCTAACTACAAATTTATTAAAATAAAATAGAATTGTCAAAACAGGAATTGCGACAGAAAGAAGAATAGGAACAAAAAAAATCTTCTTTTTTAAACGGCTAGTATTTATTACTGAAATCGTCGATATGACAATCATAAACATCAACCAAGCAAGGTTAAGCCAAAGGCTGTTGAATTCAAAAATATATTTGAGAAAAATACCTACTAAAAATAATTGAACACACATTCTTGAGACTGAAATGATAATTTTTTTTCCAATATTAAGTTTCAATAAATAATTGAACATAAGAGGAATAGTAAGCAGAACTATGACCAATAAGAGTGATAAGAAACCCAAATCTTTACTGTCCATAAATATTACCTACTTTCCCCTGCCAATTAAGGATTGTTACCCTTTTATCTTTTTCCCAGAGCTTATCATGAGAAATAACAAATACAGTTTTTTGCATTCCCAAGAAATACTCTTTTACTTTACTTTTTAATGATTCATCAAGTGCCGAAGTTGGTTCATCCAATAGATATATATCTTTATTCAATAGCAGGAGAATAATAATCATTAGTCTTTGTTTTTCTCCACCTGACAAACTCCTAGCACTGTTTTCAAGTAAAGAACTTTCAATTTCAAAGTAATCCATTAAATTGTTCAATAAATTTAAATTTAACTGTACCCCTCTATTTTGAGCATAATTAAATATCTCTCTAATAATGTATAATACTTTTCCCTCACCAAACTCAATATCTTGACTTAAATAACCATATTTGTTTCTTATCTCTTTTATTGTTCCAGCGTTTAAAACAAGATTATCTACAATAACTTGACCTTTTTCAGGCTTTAAAAACCCAAGCATTAAGCCAAATAACGTTGATTTTCCTGTCCCTGACGGTGAATTTAATAAAATTTTTTTCCCTGATTCGATTGAGTAATTAAAATCATCAAATATTATTTTATTACCAAAACCTAATGTTATATTACTAAATTCTATCATTTTTACCTCAATGACTCCTTTAATAGGTACTTTTTTTACATGCTTCCACAACTGAAAGTCATAAACCACTAGTGTATAGCAGAAGTCTTGCTACACACTTTTGAGTTGTGTTAAATTTTATGAACCTCTTGGTCATAGACTTTGTCTTATAATTACTAATTATATTATATTATATTATATTATATTAGTAACTTATGTTACCGCAATTAATTTTAATTTCAAGTATGATTAGTTCATAAAATAAATATATAGGGGGTTTTATTATGTCAATGTTTTGTTATCAATGCCAGGAAACAGCTGGAAATAAGGGCTGCACAATTAAAGGTGTCTGTGGAAAATCAGAAAATACCGCAAAACTTCAAGATCTCCTTCTTTATGTCTGTAAGGGAATTTCTTTCTATAATTTATTAGCTAGGGATGCTGGTATTAGCAAAAAAACAACAGACAAATATATTAACGAAAGCCTTTTTGTTACTCTGACGAATGTAAATTTTGATAATGCTTCAATTAGCGATCGCATTATGAGAGGGCTAATAATAAAAGAAAATATTAGAAAATCCCTAGTTAATGCTAAAATCAATATTGAAAACGCTCCTCAAGCTGCTATCTGGTGCACAGACAATGAAAATGAACTTTTAGCAAAAGCATCTTTAGTAGGGGTCCTGGCTACTGAAAACGAAGATATTCGTTCTCTACGCGAATTACTAATCTACGGACTCAAAGGTATCGCTGCTTATTATGGCCACGCTCAAATTTTGGGAAATACCAGTGATGAAATCACTACCTTTACCCAAAGGGCTCTTGTTGCTACTACAAATGACACCCTTACCGTCGAGGAACTTGTTGCTCTGAATCTTGAGGCTGGAAAATTCGGAGTTGATGTCCTAGCCCTTCTAGACAATGCTCACAATAATACCTATGGTAGCCCCGAAATTACTACTGTTAACATCGGAGTAAAAAATAATCCTGGAATCCTTATAAGTGGTCATGATCTCAAAGACCTTGAAGAATTACTTATTCAGACAGAAGGTACAGGTATTGATATCTATACTCATGGGGAAATGCTCCCTGGCCATTATTATCCTGCTTTCAAAAAGTATTCTCATTTCGTCGGGAATTACGGAAATGCTTGGTGGAAACAAAATGAAGAGTTTGAAAAATTCAATGGTCCTATTCTCATAAATACGAACTGCCTTGTTCCTCCCAAAGACTCCTATAAAGACAGACTCTTTACAACTGGGGTAGTTGGTTTTGACGGAATTAAACATATTAGTGATTCAGATGGTAGCATGAAAGATTTTTCAGCTATTATCGAAATGGCAAAGAAGTGTAAATCCCCTACTGAAATTGAAAAGGGACAAATAGTAGGGGGCTTTGCTCACAATCAAGTTTTTGCACTTGCAGACAAAGTTGTCGAAGCAGTGAAATCTGGTGCTATTAAAAAATTCGTTGTCATGGCCGGTTGTGACGGAAGGATGAAAAGCAGAAATTATTACACCGAATTTGCCCAAAAACTTCCTAAAGACACAGTTATATTAACTGCAGGTTGTGCCAAGTATAAATTCAACAAGTTAGACTTAGGAGATATCGGCGGCATTCCAAGGGTACTTGATGCTGGCCAGTGCAATGACAGCTACAGTCTAGTCTTAATCGCTCTCAAACTCAAAGAAGTTTTTGGTCTTGATGACATAAACGACCTCCCTATTGTTTATAATATTTCCTGGTATGAGCAAAAGGCCGTTCTTGTTTTACTCGCTCTACTTCATTTGGGCGTTAAAAACATTCATCTCGGTCCAACTTTACCTGCTTTTCTCTCACCAAATGTTGCAAATGTTCTTGTTTCCAATTTTGGTATCGGCAGTATCTCTAATGTAGATAGCGATATTAAAACCATGATTGGTTAATAGCCAACAAAATCTAGAATACTCAGGAACCAGTGGTTTTTAAAAATATTTTTTGTCATAACAAAGGTGCTCACTCAGAGTACCTTTGTTATTTTCTATTTAAAACCATAGTCGTAACCATACATCCTGTTTCTATTTGTAATTTTTCTCTTTGTTCATAAAACCCGTATTTTTTGTAAAAATTCATTGCAATATTATTTTGTTTATATACATCTACATACAAATTATTTTTTAGTTTTTCAGCATAATCTAATAAAACAGTCCCCAATCCTTTTTTCTGGTATTTTGAATCAATAAACAAAGCTCCTACATAATTACCCATGAGTGATATAAACCCTGCTATTTCATTATCTTTTCCTATTACATATATTTCAGCCTGAGAAAGGTATTCGTTTTTTACTATCTGAATATGTTCAAGCCAAAATTGTGGCAAAATAAATGGATATGCTTCAAGAGAAGTCAAATACCAGATTCTCAAAACATTATCTTCATCCTTTGCTCTGTATCTTCTTATTATAAATTCTTTTACATCTGTTAGACCTCTTTCCATAATTACTCCTGTTCCATATTTTTTATTATAATATATTTACTTTTTCTCCAACTACCTACAGCTATTTAATTATACCCGCTATTCGTTCAAATCTCTTGAATAATATTATATGTAATAATGTTTTCTCTTCAAATCTTTTAATTCCTTTTTTATATTCTTTATGAGGAAAAATTTATTGTTTAGGTAAGACAAAAAAGCTCAGAAGGTTTTATCTAAATTTGTTTAATGTCTTATAGAACTTACAACAAATTCTTCCTTCTAAGCCTTAAATACAGATATCTAATACTACCCGCAATACTACCTAACTATAAATTTCTAATTAGCTAATTAAGTAATTTGCTTAATAATATTATTTACACTAAAGTTATCTGCTATTAAATAGTATTAATTTCTTTAACGAACCATTCTTGTATTTCCTGAATAAGCTTATCTTCTTCAGAAAAGTTTTCCACTTCCTTCAACCGTTCAAGGATTTCCGTTTCTCTCAAAATACACCCTTTTAAGGCAAACATTAAACCTTTTATCATATCTGCATTCATTGCATCAGAATATACTTTTATACAGTCTATCTTACCTTTTTTAAGCGTTAATCCTATTTCTAATTCACCCCAGGGAAATCTGTTTTGAAATACAATATCAAAGTGTGGAGTTTCTCCATATCTCCATTCCCATGAACCATATTTATCATATAGCTCCTGAAAACCATCTTTTCTATCTTCGGCGAAGATGATTTCGTTATTGGTCCCTCCATAATTTTCAATAAAGCATTCCTTCATACTTTCAACGATTTTTTCTGTTGTAATCCCCTGTTTTAAATTAACAAGATTTGCAACTCTGGAGCGTACTGAATCTATTCCTTTTGATTTTATTTTTTCTTTAGATACATTAAGGTATTTTACTAATTTTTGAAAATCTGTATCTACCAGCAAAGTCCCATGGTGCAAGGCCACCTCTTCTAAGAAATAAAAAGCATTACCTGATATTTTTTTGTTATTTACTGTTAGATCATTTCTACCTGAAAATAGTGCCTTCACACCATGTTTACTTAAACTTTGCAAAATTATATTTACCTGTCTGTCCAGATCATAAATTTTCTTATCCATAATAAATGTGTAATTAAGATTCCCTAGGTCGTGAAATACCGCTCCACCACCAGATAATCTGCGGGAAAGCTTGCATCCATCCAACTCCATCTGATTGGTATCACATTCTTTCCATGCATTCTGATTTCTGCCTACAACAACTGTATTATCATTTTGCCATAAATATAAAATCACTTCGTTAGGCTCAACTTGATTCAATAAATATTCTTCTAAAGACAAATTAAACCAAGGATCATAAACGGACGATCTTATAATTTTGGTGACAATTTTTTGACTAGGCAAAATGCAACGCACCACTTTCTGTTGTCGCTAAGGCAGCTTCGTGCACCGACTCTGCAGTTGTTGGATGAGCATGTATTGTTTCTATCAACTGTTTTTCTGTAAGTTGATTTTTCACAGCCAATGTAATTTCTGCAATTAAGTCAGTTGCATGTGGTCCTATAATTTGACCTCCAATTATTTTCCCAGTCGATTTTTCTTTAATAATTTTAACAAATCCTCTACTTTCTCCAAATGTCAAAGCTTTTCCATTTGCAGAAAACGGGAATTTTCCTACTGTTACTTCAATACCTTTTTTAGCTGCTTCTCTTTCACAAATTCCTACCATGGCAATTTCCGGGTCTGTAAATATGGCACTCGGAACTGATGCATAATCCATCTCCATCTCTGTTCCCATTATATTTTCCACAGCAACAATTCCCTGATGCGAAGCAACATGAGCTAACTGAATCTTTCCTGTAACATCGCCGATGGCGTAGATACCTTCTACATTTGTTTGCATCTTGTCGTTTACTTTTAT
>JBAYAL010000048.1:0-7632 GCA_041669825.1 Eubacteriales bacterium
GCTATTGGTGATTTTTATTGCTAGAAAAAGCGGAAGTGTTACCTCCACTAATTTAATTATTGCTGGAATAATAGTTGGATCCATACTCTCATCAGGGATAAGTTTTTTAAAAAGCCTTTCAGGGGAAAAAGTGTCAGCAATCATTTTTTGGTTATTAGGAAGTTTATCTGCTAGAGGGTGGAATCATGTAGCGGTGGGGTTTCCGTTTATTATTGCCGGTATAATAGTTTGCATATATTTCTCAAGGGATTTAAATATTCTTAGCTTGGGAGAAAAAGAAGCCAGATTTCTCGGAGTGAATCCAAGAAGAACGTATATAGTTTTCTTTATTGCAGCTTCCATGATTACAGCAGCATGTGTTTCAATAAGCGGGATAATTGGTTTTGTGGGTTTAATTGTTCCTCATCTGTTAAGGTTTTCGCTTACTTCTGACAATAGGGTTTTGTTACCGTTGTCTGCATTGCTTGGGGGAGTTCTTCTTTTAATGGCAGATACCTTATCTAGGGTATTGCTGACAGTGGAAATACCTGTGGGGGTTTTAACTACTCTTCTTGGAGGTCCATTCTTCCTTTATATATTTATTAAAAAAAATAGAGGTATAAATCCATTTTGATAGGATGATGCGGTTTGTTCGAGCCAATAATTGAGGCCACAAATGTTAGTTTTTCATATGACAAAACTGATGTGCTTAAAAATATTTCATTTAGAATAGATAAAGGGCAGTTTGTATCTATTTTAGGGCCAAATGGTTCAGGAAAAACTACTCTTATAGATTTATTAACAGGGTATAGGAGTTGTTCTAGTGGGCAAATAAAATACCAAGAAAAATTACTTAAACTCTATTCTGTAAAAGAACTGGCAAAAAATTTCGCTGTAGTCAATCAGGCAAGTAACTTCAAGTTTCCTTTTACTTGTTTTGAAATGGTAATGATGGGCAGAAATGTTTTTGCAGGCAGAATAGCAGGATCTGGGAAAAAGGATATGGATAAGGTATATGAAGTTATGGCATTCACAGATACCCTAGAGTATGCAGATTCATATATTACTGATATAAGCGGAGGAGAAGCCCAAAGGGTGTTGTTGGCAAGAGCTCTTGCTCAGAAGCCGGAAGTGCTTTTTTTGGATGAAGCATTTTCTAATATGGATATTTCTTATAGGATGCGTTTGCTTGGTATCATACAAAAATTAGTTCGGGAGACAGGTCTGACAGTTATTTCGGTCATTCATGATCTGAATATGGCCTATGCTTTTAGTGATGAAATAATCATGTTAAAGAGTGGAAAAATTCATGCTAAAGGAAATTGTCGAGAAGTGATGACACAGGTATCGATAAAAGAAGTGTTTGAGGTGGATACTTTCTTGGTTAAAGATAAGGGATTTATTATTAATTCATTGTAAGAATAGACTTATTTGTTTTGAGTTTGCTGAGATAAACTGCTTTAGGCGCTTATCTATAAAAAATTAAGGAGTGTAGGAAATGAAAAAGAAAACTATTACTATTATTATGGTGCTAAGTCTTATTGTTACAATGGTGTTGGCAGGATGTGCCAATGAGAGCACAGATGTGAGCAGTACTGATGTTAAAGATC
The DNA here is from genome assembly GCA_041669825.1 of Eubacteriales bacterium. Taxonomy (GTDB): domain Bacteria; phylum Bacillota; class Desulfitobacteriia; order Desulfitobacteriales; family Syntrophobotulaceae; genus JBAYAL01. Next base: position 1,590 of record JBAYAL010000048.1, read on the forward strand.
CTAACAAGAAGGCAATTCTGGTAGTCAGTTTTGGGACGAGTTATGCCGATACCCGTGAAGTAACAATTGAAGCTGTGGAAAATAAAGTAGCAGATACTTTTAAGGATTATGAAATGCGAAGAGCATTCACTTCTGACACTATTATTAAAATTCTTAAAGACAGAGATGGAATTGAAGTTGATAATCCACAGGTAGCTCTAGAGAAATTAAAATCAGAGGGATTTTCAGAAGTTGTTGTTCAGCCTCTTCATGTAATTTGTGGGGAAGAGTTTGAATCACTAACTGAAGATGTTGAAAAGTTTAAAACTGATTTCGATAAACTTGTTATAGGAAGACCTATACTTACAACAGCAGAGGATTATAAAATTGCTGCAGAAGCATTAAAGACACAGCTTCCAGAACTTAAAGAAGGCGAAGCAGTTGTACTTATGGGTCATGGTACAAGTCATCCCGCTAATGCAGCCTATGCTTGTTTCCAGTATGTATTGGATGATTTGGGGATAGAAAATGTTTTTGTAGGTACAGTAGAGGGTTATCCTGATTTGAATAATGTTATAAAATTATTAAAAGAAAACGACATAGATACAGTTACTTTAATGCCCTTTATGGTTGTTGCGGGTGATCATGCAAATAATGATATGGCAGGTGATGAAGAGGATTCATGGAAGACACTTCTTAAAAAAGAAGGCTTTATTGTTAACGCATATCTGCATGGCCTGGGCGAAAACAAGGCTGTTCAGGATATATATATTCAGCATGTAAAAGATACTATCGAGAGTATCTAGAGTGCAGTAATACTTAAGGTCTGTTACAAAAATTTTGCACTAAGACCAGTAATGATAATTTCAAAGTTTTGGGAGATAAATTCCTTAAACTAGGTTTCCGGTGACTTATTTCAGATTACAGGAGGATTTTTAATAGATGAAGAGTATTTCCAATTATAAAAAAATCAGGTATATGATTATGTTATTCTTCTTGTTTAGTTTAATAATTACAGCCGGCTGTTCTACAGGAAATAATGATGGGAATTCTGATAATGAAAATGAAGCTTATAGTATCAGCTTTACGGATGACAGTGGGCAAGAAATAAAGATGAAAGAACCTGCAAAAAGAATTATTTCTCTTTACTCGGCTCATACAGAAAACTTGTTTGCCTTAGGTATGGATGAGGAAATAATAGGAGTAGGAACTTCAGATATTTATCCGCCTAAAGTTTCAGAAAAGGATGTTTTTGATTACAAATCAGACCCCGAAAAAGTAATTGCTGCTAACCCTGATTTGGTATTGATTAGACCTTTTATAGAAACACACAGTCCTGACTTTGTGACTGCTTTGAAAAATGCCGGAGTAAATGTTGTTTCTCTCTACCCAGAATCATTTGATGAGTTTGATAGATATATTTCCACTCTAGCTTTAGTAACAGGTACAGAAGAAAAAGCTCAGGAAATGCTTGATGATTTTCACATTGGTATTGCAGAAATTGAAAAAGAAACAAGTAAAATTGAACCAAAAGTAAATGTATATTTCGAATCTACTGAGCAAGACTATAGGACAGTTACTCCTGATTCCATGCCAGCAAGAGCACTTAAAACTGCGGGAGGAATAAATATTGCTGAAAATGTAGTTCCTATCAGTGAAGGAAGTTCAATTGCACCATTTGGCGTTGAGAAAATTTTGGAAAATGCAGATATAATTGATGTTTATATTTCGCAAGTAGGAGCGATGAATGCCGGGGGTAGTTTCCATTCCATAACAATAAGGCCAGGTTTTGCAGCTATTAAAGCGGTTGAAGAAGGAAGGATATTTGTTATAAACGAAAAAATCATATCTTCTCCTACATTTAGATATTTGAAAGGGATTGAGGAGATTTCCAGAGCATTATATCCAGAAGTATTTGATGATATTTCTGTGCTCGGAAGTGAGCAACCTATAAGCAGAAAAAATATGGCAGAATTGGTGGTAAAATACAAGCATTCACCCATTTTTGTGCCAACTTCGAGTTATTTTAATACTGAAAGATCAGGACATAGCTATGGAAGTTTCAGTGATGTAGATATAGACAATCCGTTGTTTGATTATATTGAAACTGCTGTCGCCTCTGGTTACATGGAAGGCAGAATAAGTTCAGAAAAAGAAACGTTTTGTCCTGATGAAACTGTCACCAGGGAAGAATTTGCTGAGATTTTGTTTATGTTGGCTGATCTCAAAGATAATCAGGAAAAAGTTAGTATTAACGATATTTCTGAGGTTAAAAACCAAAGAATGGTAGAATTGGTTGTTCAAAATGGATTGATGGAAGCTAGTAACGGATTATTTCGACCAGACAGTCAGGTTACTGGAAAAGAAGCGGTTGAGGCCTTGGAAAAGCTTAGCAAGCTTGATTCATAACTGATGTATCTTTGCGTTCGTTTTACGTGAATTTAGTTTGAAGTGTTTTCCTAAGCAACAGTGCTTTAAAGTTTAATGAATTTCTAAAGTAGACTAAATCTCAATAAAATAATGCTCAATATCTCAATAAAATAATGCTCAATAAAGTGTGGAGAAAAATGAAAGATTTAAGAGTTTCTCTTGTTCAGATGGAATCTATTGTGGGACAAACAGAAAGAAATATTGAAAAAATAATTTATTTTGCTGAACAAGCAGTGCTACAGTCAGCAGATATAGTATGTTTTCCGGAAATGTCTGTTCACGGCTACTGTCTCGAAGATGCCTATCTCTACGCTGAAGAAGCTAAGGGCAGAAGTTCAAAGATTATAAATGGGCTTGCAGTAAAATTGGGAATTACAATATTAGTGGGTATGGCGGAAAAAGAAAATAATAAACATATAAATAATGAAGATATTAGTTCCGAAGATAAACAAGACTTTGATGGTAATAGGGTAAATAATAAAGACAGCGAATGGAAAAATAAACACCTTGGTTTATATGTAACCCAGTTTATTTTCTATCCTTCGGGAAAGATAGAGAGATACAGAAAGACTCATTTGGGAAAAAATGAAAAGAACTATTTTTCAGAAGGAAGTAAACTAAAGACTTTCGATCATCCAAATGCTCATTTTGGTATCGAGCTTTGCCAAGAATGTCATTATCCTGAGGTAACAACAACCATGGCTTTACGGGGAGTAGAAGTCGTTTTTGCTCCCCATGCCTCTCCTGTTTCCAATGAAAGAAGAAAAGAAATTTGGAACAGATATATTTCTGCTAGGGCATATGATAACAGCGTGTATTTTATCTGTTGTAATTTGGTAGGTAAAAATGGAAGAGGAAAAGATTTTGGCGGGGGATTACTGGTAGTAGATCCAAAAGGCAAAGTAATAGTTCAGGATTTTACAGGAAAAGAAGGAATGGTAATTGTTGATCTGAAAAGTGATATTTTGAATGTAATAAGAGAAGAAAAGTCTGATTCTATGAAAGAAAGATTTTTTCTTAAAAATAGAAGGCCTGAATTATACAGATGATAAAAAGTGCCAAATGAAGAGTATCGGTCAGTAAGTGTCCTGTGAATTTTTACGTTGGTGATTGAGTAGAATTTTGCTATTTTTCATAAGAAAAATATTTATATAGGGGAAAACTGAGCAGGCTGATGAAATTTTAAAAATGATAAAGATTAGGGAAAGAATGTGAAAAAGATGATAACACCAGGAAATTTATGTGGTGTCGGGGTAGGGCCTGGAGATCCAGAGTTGCTAACTCTAAAAGCAATAAAAAGAATTAAGGAAGCAGATATAATAGCTGTGCCAAAAACTGAAAGCAAACAGATTACAGCACTTAACATTGTTCAATCAGTTATTGATCTTTCAGGTAAAGAAATATTAGAACTATATATGCCTATGACCAGAGAAAAAGCTGTCCTAAAGGAAAAACATGCCACGGCAGTAGAAGAGCTTACCTTAAGACTTGTTAAAGGAAAAAACATTGTATTTTTAACTATTGGTGATCCTTCTATTTATTCTACATATATATATCTTCATAAACAGGTTTTGAAAGCAGGTTTTAACGCTGAGTTGGTGCCTGGAGTACCATCATTTTGTGCTGTTGCAGCTAAGCTTAATGACTCATTATGTCTTGGGGCCGAGCCCTTACATATTATTCCCGCCTCATACGAAGGGCTTTCCGATTGTCTTGATTGGAAAGGTACCAAAGTGTTGATGAAATCAGGAAAGGAATTAGTTAAGGTTAGAGAAGCACTTGAGGAAAGGGACAAGCTTAAGGATTCTTCCATGGTGGAATGTTGTGGGATGGAAAATGAAAAAGTGTATTTAAATCTGGCTGATTATAAAGATGATACTGAGAAAAGCTATTTTACAATAATTGTAGTTAAGGATAAGGAGAATGAAAGATGATTTACTTTATAGGTGCTGGACCGGGAGCAGTTGATCTGATAACTGTCAGAGGAAAGAATATTCTGGAAAAAGCTGATCTGATAGTTTATGCCGGGTCACTGGTTAACCCTGAATTGTTACAGTATGCCAAATCAAGTTGCAAAACTATTAATAGTGCTAACCTTACCTTAGAAGAGGTCATAGATGTAATGGTTCCGTCTGATAAGGAAGGTAAAGTTGTAGTCAGACTTCATACCGGGGATCCAAGTATTTATGGTGCTATTAGAGAACAGATGGATTTGCTCGATAATTATGGTTTAAGTTATGAGGTAGTTCCAGGAGTTAGTTCATTTTGTGCAGCAGCTTCAGCTTTAAAGGCAGAATATACTTTACCCGATGTAAGCCAGAGCGTGATTATTACTCGAATGGAGGGGAGAACGCTTGTGCCGAGCAAGGAAAAAATTGCTCTATTTGCTGCGCATCAGTCCACAATGATAATCTTCCTGAGTACAGGCTTGGTGGAAGAATTATCGAAAGAACTTATAAAAGGGGGATACGCAGAAAACACTCCGGCGGCAATTGTATATAAAGCATCTTGGCCTGATGAAAAAGTTTTTCTCTGTACAGTTAGTACGCTTGCTAAAACTGCTGACGAGAATAATCTGAAAAAAACTGCTCTAATATTAGTAGGGAACTTTCTTGGCGATAGATATGAGAGGTCGAAACTATATAATCCTAATTTTACCCATGAATACAGAGAGGCTTCAAAATGAAGGCATCCATAATGTCCTTTACAAGAAACGGAGCAAGACTCAGCTTAGTAATTAGAGAAATATTAAATAATGAAGGATATTTTGTAAATTGTTATACTCAAGAGAATTATGTCTCAGAAGCCGATGAACTGCAGGGCTATGAACCGGATTTTAGTTCTATAGTTAAAAAAATGTTTAACTCCTGTTCTTTAATAGTTTTTATCGGAGCCTGTGGTATTGCGGTAAGAGCTATTGCTCCATATGTTCAGGATAAACAAGCTGATCCAGCTATAATATGTATTGATGTAAAAGGAACCTATGTTATTCCGTTGTTATCCGGTCATATCGGAGGGGCAAATAATCTGTCTCAGTTACTAGCAGAACGCATTGGTGCCAAATCGGTAATTACTACAGCTACTGATCTTCAAGGTGTGTTTGCTGTTGATCAGTGGGCAGTAAAGGAAAATTTGTATATTAGCAACATAAAGGAAGCAAAGAAGATATCTTCTCTCCTTCTAGAAGGACAATCTGTAGGGTTGAATTCAGATTTTGAAATAGAAGGAAATATGCCATCTCAAATTTTACTTGATGAAAATTATGAAACTGGTATCTACATATCTTTGGATGAAAATAATAAACCCTATCAAGCTACACTTAATCTGGTTCCAAGAATAGTCTATTTGGGATTAGGAAGCCGAAAAGGTATCAGTATGGAAACTGTTGAAGAACTGTTCTTAGAAGTGATAGAAAAGGAAAATATTTCAATAAAATCAATAGTAGGAGCAGCGACAATAGATTTAAAAAGCAGTGAGCAGGGTCTGATAGAATTTGCTGGTAAGCATAATTTCCCATTAACTTTCTTTTCAGCACAAGAACTCGGAAGTGTCAGTGGGGAGTTTACAGAGTCTTCTTTTGTCAGGAAGATTACAGGTGTTGATAATGTATGTGAAAGAGCTGCTGTTTTACTAA
>JBAYAL010000049.1:0-7598 GCA_041669825.1 Eubacteriales bacterium
TAAATATTTTGAACCAGATAAGGCTTATTGGCGAGGTTTAGATGTAATAAATGAATCTGGTTATTACCTAAAGTCAGAATTTGAACGATTTGACGCAGGTTCAAAAAACATCATTGATGATAGCAATAGCATTTTTGCAAAAAATTGCAGATGTGGAGAAGTAATTACTGGAAAGATTAATCCTAATCAATGTCCATTATTTAGAAAAGTATGTAGTCCTTCAAACCCTCAGGGGCCATGTATGGTTTCTAGTGAAGGAACATGTGGTATTTGGTATAGGTTTTCAAAATAATTTTGGAAAAGCGGGTGACAGAGTGAAGATAGTAATGGCTCACGGTAGTGGAGGAAACGCTACTAGAGAATTAATCAATAATGTATTTAAAAAATACTTTTCAAACCCTTACTTGGATGAACTATCAGACTCAGCTTGTCTTGAAAAATCAGAGTATCCATTAGCCTTAACAACTGATTCACATGTAGTATCACCGATAATTTATCCAGGTGGAGATATTGGTAAATTAGCTGTATGCGGTACAGTAAATGATTTGTGGATGGTTGGTGCAGAACCTCAGTATCTTACCTCTGGTTTTATTATGGAAGAAGGACTAGAGATGGAGACACTTGAAAGAATCGTAAGATCAATGAGTGAAGCTGCAAAAATGGCGAATGTATTGATTGTTACAGGTGATACGAAGGTTGTAGAAGGTAATGGTGGATTATATATTAATACGGCTGGTTTAGGATATAGAAAATTTAGTCAAAAATTAGGTGCGAAAAGTATTAAAGCTGGGGATTCTATTATTATTAGTGGTAGTTTAGGTAATCACCATGCCTGTATACTATCTCAGAGAATGTCTATAAAAAATTCTATTGAAAGTGATTGTGCTCCTCTAGGAAGTGCGGTTAGTCCTCTTCTCAAATCAAATCTCAACATAAAAATCTTGAGAGATGTAACTAGGGGAGGGTTAGCAACAGTATTAAACGAGATTGCTGAAAGTGCTAATGTAAGTATGGAATTGATTGAAACTGCTATTCCAGTTGATCCTGAGGTTAAAAGCTTTTGTGATATATTGGGGTTAGATCCTTTTTATATGGCAAATGAAGGTAAGTTCATGTGTATCGTTGACAATAATGACAAAGAAGAAGCTTTAGCAATTATTAAAAGTACAAAAATCGGTGAAAACGCAAGAATAATTGGGACTGTTGATAATATGCACTGTGAGCCAATTGTTGCCGTAAAAACTCGTTTGGGAGGAAGAAGGATAATTGATGTCTTATATGGTGAAGGTCTTCCACGGATTTGTTGATTTTATAAAAGCACATTTATTTAGTGGAAATGACAAATTTACAACTAAGAAATATACTATAAGCTTCCTTTTGGTATCAACTTTATTGTTCACTGTCCTTGTAGAGCTAATTCAAAGAGCAAGTATTCTTGGTCTCTTTATATGGATATTTAACTCTCCAATCGAATTTATTCTAAATTTAGTAATAGTATTAGCTATAGTTTTACTTTTGAATTTGTTATCACCACGTATATTTATCGGAATGCTATTATCTTTTGTATTATTAGTATCTTTTTCCACAACAAGCCATATCAAGTATTTATTTTTAGGTGAGCCAATTTTACCTTGGGATTTTACACGAGTAGATCAGGTAGTGGATCTTTTACCCAAAATATACCACCAAGTATTGCTAATATTAGTAATACTCATATTAGTAATTTGCATATTTATATTTCTAATTAAGAAAATATCTCCAAAATATAAATTTAATTATATTCAAAGGCTTATTTTGGGAATTGTAGCCATATCAATTTTATATGGCTGTGCATTTTACCATACTTCGCCCTTTGGTAAGTTTTATAGTTACGCGGGGATCCAACATATTACTTGGCGTGAGAGTGATAATACTTCTGCTAATGGGTTACTGTTAGGTTTTGCTCTAAACATTGAACAATCTATAATTCCTCGTCCAGATAATTATACTCAAGAGAATATGAATAAAATTATTGACGAATATCCTGTTGCTGATTCTACAAATAAAATAAAACCAAATGTTATTATTATTATGAATGAGGCTTGTTGGGATCCAACCTTACTTTCAAATGTAAATTTTTCGCCTGATCCTATGCCTACTATAAGAAGCATTCGAAATGACTATAGCAGCGGCTGGATGATTTCTCCAGTATTTGGAGGAGGAACTGCTAATGTTGAATTCGAAGTTCTTACAGGCCTTTCAACTAGCTTTCTTCCTTGTGGTTCAATTGCTTACCAACAATATATAAATGATCCGGTACCTTCGCTTGCTAGTTTGTTAGCTAATGAAGGTTATAAGTCAATAGCAGTTCATCCTTATCATGGATGGTTTTATAAAAGAGATAAAGTATATCCTCTTTTCGGATTTGAAGATTTTCTTGATATGGATAGTTTTGATGCGGCAAATAAAGCCGGAGAATATATTGGAGATATGCAAGTTACAAATAAAATTATTGATACAGTAAAAAATAATGATTCTCCTGTTTTTATGTATGCAGTTACAATGCAGAATCATGGCCCTTATCCTATTAACAGATACCAACACTATGATATAAACGTTGATGGAGATATTAGTGAAGATTCAAAAGAAATATTACAATGTTATTCCCAGGGTATCCATGATGCTGATTTATCAATAGAAAAATTAACTCAATATTTATCGTCTATTACAGAACCTACTATAGTAGTCTATTTTGGTGATCATTTACCTTTTTTAGGAAATAATTATCAAGCATATGTTGATGCTAAATATATTCCATCTGCCGACAATTGGGGACCGGAAGAACAATTAAAAATGAGGTCTGTTCCGATGTTTATATGGAACAATTATGATCTTCCTAAAGAAAATATAGGAAATATTAGTCCTTCTTTTCTTGGATCATATATTCTCGATTACGCAGGTCTCCAGAAAAGTACAGTATTTAATTTTACTGATAAGTTAAAAGAATTAGCACCTGTATATAATAATATGATTGTAATGGATTCCGACAGTGAAGTATTGAATAAAGTTGAAACTGATAAAAATAATTTAATTGAAGAGTACCAACTTATTCAATATGATCTGCTTTTTGGGGATAAATATATTTCACCAGCAAAATAGGTTGCTAGGATTATTGTTAAATACTAATAATCTCAGTAATACATTAATATTTTTGAAATGAGGAGATTTTATGGCAGAATTAGCATGGGTGGATGGAAAAATAACATCGCAAGAGGAAGCTAAAGTACCATATCTTGACCATGGAACCTTTTTTGGATATGGGGTATATGAAGCACTAAAAGTATATAATGGACAACTATTTGCAGTAGAGGATCACTTAGATAGGCTAGATAATAGTTTACAGGGAATAAATATCAAACAGGTTTATTCTAGAGATGAGCTTATCTCCATTATGAACGACCTAATAATAAAGTCTGAATTAAAAGATGCTGTACTTTATCTACAGATTACTAGAGGTATCGCCCCGCGAAAACATTCTCTTGAAGAAGAAATAAAGCCATTTTTAACTCTGTTCATCTCTTATTTACCTCCAATTCCTGAAAAATTAAGAATAGCTGGGGTGAAAGCAATTTTACTACCTGATGACAGATGGGCACACCCAAATATAAAAACACTGAATTTACTTCCTAATGTAATTGCTAAACAAAAAGCAGATTCGGAAGGTGCTTTTGAAGCCATTCTAGTGAAAGACAATATTGTAACAGAAGCATCAAGTAGCAATGTTTTTGCAGTGTTCGGAAACAAAATTGTAACTCATCCTACTGATGGAAAAATACTGCCTGGAATTTCCAGATTAGTTGTATTAAGCCTTGCTAAAAAATATAACATGGAGCTTAGTGAGAAATATATTACCCAAGAACAGTTATTGTCAGCTGATGAAGTATTTCTCACAAATACTGGTGCTGAAGTAATAGGTATAACAGATATCGATGGAACAAAAATAGGAAAAGGCGTTCCTGGTCCTATCACCAAAAACCTGTATAAACTATTTTTGGATGTAATAGAGGAATATTTTAAAGAATAGGCTTATTTCACAAACCTTTTGTTTGTGAATTGCAGACGTTTTTATCTTTATTGCAATAATAAAACTAAAATAAATACCTAGGAGGAATAAATATGTTAGAAATTATGCAGAGAAGAAGAAGTATACGAAAGTATAAAAATTCTCCTATTGAAAAAGAAAAACTTGATAAACTAGTAAAAGCAGGTCTTTTAGCTCCTTCGGCAAGGGCACTTTATCCTCATCAATATGTAGTGATTGAAGATAAGGAATTACTTGAAAAACTTGCTCAATCAAAAACTGGTGGTTCTGCATTTTTAAAAGGAGCTGCTGCCGGAATTGTGGTTCTAGCAAATCCGGAAATATCTGATGTCTGGATAGAAGACACTTCTCTTTCTTCAATATATATCATTCTAGAAGCGGAGAAACTTGGTTTAGCTTCCTGCTGGATACAAATTAGAGAAAGGAAGCACGACTCTGCCACCATGTCTGAAGACTATATAAAATCAGTTATTAATATACCTAAAAATTATAAGGTTGAATCAATAATTTCCTTAGGCTATCCTGATGAAATAAAACTTGCTCATACAGATGATGAATTAAAATACGATAACGTATTTTATAATACCTATAACAATAAATATAAAAAATAAGATATGATTGCCATTTATTAATAATTTACTTTACTGTTTAAAATAAGACCCCAGAAATTGTACTTAAGTAGCAATTTACTGAGGTTTTATTAATTTCAAACTTAAATCAATATTTAAGTTTGAAAATTTAACTCACTTTTTGCAGTTGCAATATATAATTTAAAAAAACTCCAATTATAAGCATATGTTGTATAGGGATTCTGTAAAACAGGCTCTAAACATTCTTATTATATTATATGATGGAATTATTTATATTAATTATTTTTACTAAAAAGAAAGGGTTAGCAAATATTATCTAACATTGCCCATAATTCCGGCTTTTTCTTTTTAATATTTATTATTTGAAAATCATCATTTACAAAAACATGTGTTGTTGAACCTGTAGCGATAATTTTACTATCAGATTTTCTTACTACATTATAATTAAAAATAATTTTTATTCCATTAAGGCTTGCAATAAAAGTTTCAATGACAAGCTCTTCCGGATATTTTGCTCCTTCAATATATTTACAACTACTTTCTATGATTGGAAGCATCATGCCTTGGCATTCTAAATCTTGATATGTAAAACCTGATTCTGTGATAAATTCTCCTCTACCAACCTCAAACCAAGAATAGTAATTTGAATGGTGGACGATACCCATTTTATCTGTTTCTACGTAGCGAACCTTAATATTTGCCTTACCTATATACATGAGAGCTGTATCCTTTCTAATGAGACTTATAAAGTAATATTATTCATCTAAGTTTTTGAACCTCTTTATTATATATTTTTTATCTCAAATAATAAACCTAGGTTGAATTATAAAAAAAATAAACTAACTATATAATAATAATAATCTGGAAATCCCCTAATAAAATTTTTAGGCTATCGTTTAATAAACGATAGCCTAAAAATTTTAGCAAATTAATCCGGTTCTCTATAGTTTCCTACAAATTATGATGTAATAGCACTGGAATATGTGAGAGATGTAAGAGATGTGATAACAACATACTAGTAAAGACCTAATTTATCTTCTTTCATACTAATAAAAATATTTTTCATTTGACTATAATGGTCAAGTATAATCTTATGGGTTTCACGACCTATACCTGAATGTTTATAGCCCCCAAAAGGAGTATGTGCTGGAAGATTATTATAGTCATTAACCCAAACACGCCCTGTCCTGATACCTCTAGCTACTCTCAGGGCTCTATTAATATCTTTTGTCCAGACTGCTCCGCCCAAACCATATTCATTGTCATTAGCCATAGCAATAACTTCTTCTTCAGTCTTAAATTTAATTACAACAGCAACAGGGCCGAAGATTTCTTCTTGAGCTACCCTCATCTTATTGTTAACATCTACTAAGAGAGTTGGTTGCATAAAGGCTCCTTTTTCCAAACCATTTTCAGTAATTCTATTTCCACCACAAGCAACTTTAGCACCTTCATTTTTACCAATCTCTATATATTTAAGAATTTTTTCCAAATGGCCTTCGTAAATTTGGGAACCCATCTGGATATCTTTTTCCCATGGTAGTCCAACTTTAATTTTATTGAAGGCAGTAACAGCTTCACTAACAAATTTATCGTAGATATCCTCATGGACAAAGACTCTAGATCCTGCACAACAGACCTGACCTTGATTAAATAAGATACCAAGCTGTAAACCTTCAATAGCTTTTTCCCATGGACAATCAGGGAAATAAATATTAGCTGATTTACCACCAAGCTCTAAAGTAGAAGGTATTAGTTTCTCTGCAGCAGCTTTTGCAATTTCATATCCAACTTCAGTTGAGCCTGTAAAAGCAAGTTTCTTTAATCCTGGGTGTTCTAACATATAATTTCCTGCACCTGACCCACGTCCCGTTACAATATTAACAACTCCAGGAGGGAGTACCTTATCTATAATTTTTGCAAATTCTAAAATACTTAGAGGAGTACTTGACGAAGGTTTAAATACGGTACAACAGCCAGCAGCAAGAGCAGGTGCTATCTTCCAGGCTCCCATCAAAAACGGGAAATTCCAAGGCACAATTTGTCCAACAACTCCGAGTGGTTCTCTAAGAATAATACTCATATGTTGGTTGTCAATCATTGTTGCTTGACCTTCCTCAGTTCTGATGGCTGCAGCAAAATAACGGAAGTGATCAGAGCTTAAGGGTATATCAATATTCATCGTTTCTCTGATTGGTTTACCATTATCTAAGGTCTCGATCATAGCTAGTTTTTCAGCGTTTTCATCAATTAAATCAGCAATTTTTAATAATATATTAGAACGTTCCTGAGGACTGATGTCTTTCCAAGTTTCCCATGCCTTCCAAGCCGCTGTGACAGCAGAGTCCACATCTTCTCTCGAAGCGTCCGCACAAGTAGCTAAAAATTCACCATTTGCCGGACAAAAGGAATCAAAAGTTTTGCCATCTGATGCATCTACCCATTTACCACCAATATACATTTTGTATTTGTCGTCAGTAATCTTTTGCATAATTAATACCTCCTAAAATTTTAATAAAGAAAAAAAACCTTTATCTTGTTATATAAAGCATCATTCCTTTCTTAAACTCCCATAATAATTAATAAAGTTGCTTTATATATAAGCAACTTTGATGCCAAGATAGTCATCAAGCAATATATCAGAGATTAAAATAAGTAGTACTATAGGTATCCCTGATAAACAGGAAGAAAATACAAATTAATATTATTATAATAGCTATACAAACCTTATAAATACATTTTTAGTATCTCAATTATGTATCTATTTTGTTAACTAATTGTATATATATGTTAAAGTAATTGCCTAATTAAATTACAATTAAAAGAAGGATTTAATTACAAAATATAGAAAACAATATTGTGTGCAATAAATACTCATAAACATTTTTATATAGAAAATATTGAATTTGGTTTTGTATTTTATTGTA
>JBAYAL010000050.1:0-7568 GCA_041669825.1 Eubacteriales bacterium
ATGGAACCGCGCATTTTGAGAACTGTTAATCCCCTGCGCATTTCACCATATGCTTCAACATACCTAAGAAGAATAATTGAATCGGTTATGGTGGAAATGTGCGCTTCCGTAACCGATGTTCCTCCCAACAGGGATGAAGTGGTAGATGTAAACAGTCCAGCTATCTCCTGCTGTTTGATAAAACAAGTAAGACCAATTACAAATTCGCGGTAACTTTTAAGCGAGGAAACACGTTCCAGAGCTGAGAGACTATCCACTGCAATTCTGGTAGGCTTGTACTCCGCTATGATCTTTTTCATATCTATAAGATGATCCTCCAAACCAGCTGATTCAGGGTACTCGCAGATCACTTTTAGCTTACCATCCGTCTCCATTTCTTCAAAATCTATACCCCACCCTATGGCATTTCTGAAGAGTTGTTCTCGGCTTTCTTCGAATGCAAAAAGAAGACTTTTCTCTCCATCAGCAATACCTTTAGCTAAAAACTGTGTAACCGTAAGTGTCTTTCCAGTTCCTGTGGCCCCAGAAACCAGCACAATTGAGTCACGAAAGAATCCTCCGCCGCACATATCGTCCAATTCTTTGTTCCCACTCGATGTCCGGATATTGGATGACTTCTGTTTTAATTCCATAGCAGAAAGAGGAATTATGATAACACCTTGGCCAGGAGTTACGGTAAAAGGAAATTCTCCCTTTTGATGAAAAGTACCACGGAATTTAAGAATTTCTATGGTACGACGGCGCTTTTCATCTTCCAGTACATTACGAAGTATAATCACATTGTCCGCGACAAATTCCTCAACGCTATAGCGAGCAATGGCACCATACTCCTCTGTACGTTCTGCTGTCATAATCGCGGTTACACCCATACTCTTTATAGCGATAGAAAGTCGATGAAGTTCGCTACGTACTTTCGATGTGTCGGGCAACATCGTAAAAATATTGCCGATTGAATCAATGGAAAGACGTTTCGCATTTACTTTTCTGACGGCATATTCGATCCGAGCCAAAAACGCTCCTAAATCATAATTTTGTGTGTAAATGGTTTCTATTTCTGGTGAAGGGGTAACATCCACAAAAGCCCATTTCCCATCTGCCTCCCATTGGCGTATATTCCAGTTAAAACCCGCCATATTTCTGCATATTTCATCTGGAGACTCTTCGAACGTAACAAACACTCCAGGTTCATCCGCTTTCATTATCCCTTCTGCCAGAAACTGCGATGCGAAAATAGTCTTGGAACTACCAGCTGTCCCTGAAACCAAGGTAGTTCTTCCTTTCGGCAACCCACCATTTGATATCAGATCAAAGCCTTCTACCTTGGTTTCCAGTTTTTCAAATTCAACCATTAAATTCTGTTTCTTCAGTTCGCTCATATTCCTATTCTCCTTGTTTTGACTTGAATGACTTCAAATCCAATCTTGAAAAAAAGTTATCTTCATCGGACAGGTCGCCTATAACACGTTTGCATGGCGGGGGCAACTTTTTTATTAATGTTGGAGTTGCCAATATTTTCTCATCCTCCGCTAATTGCGGATATTCCAAAACATCTATAATTGTGACACGACAAACCTCTCCAAATTCCCTTTCGCAAATTTTATGCAAATTAGCAACTGCCCGTTCTGAGGCAGGCGTATGACCGGTAATATACAATTTTAATATAAATTTACTTTCCATCATTCTTTACCTCTTGAATACTTTCTTCTACAACATTTCCCATTTCCCGTCATGGTGGTGCACTCATACTTTCAAAATAATAATTGCGATAGAACGTAATCATATATCCCATGAGTTCAAGCAGCATGATCCTTCCTTCCTCAATGTAGGCCTGAGCTTTTAGATGTACAGCCCCGCGACACTTTTTTCCCAACACTCCAGTATGGATTTCAATCACATCGCGCGGTCCTGTTTTTAAAAATCCCAGTTCTTCTGAAAGTGCTCGAAGTCCTTCCGATATATTGTTTTCCACTTTATATATGCGTTTTTCAATAGAACGATCCAACAGCTCGCTATAACGGAGAGATATATCATTATATACGTCGGGAGCACACTTTTTTAATGAAGTAACACCCAGAAACTGCGCGGTAATTTCTGTTTGGGAAGAGCTTGAAATCCGTTTGAGAGCATTAATCTCTTTATCTTGCCGCTCACGCTGGCGCATCTGTTCAAGTTGTGCCAGCATTTTTTTTCGCTCAATAGCATAATTCACTGAACGCCACAAAAGATTAGCATCCACCTGTCCTTTTATCAAATAATCCTGTGCGCCCTGTTGTACCGCCTCAATAGCAAGCTTTTCATCATTATGGCCGGTCATTACTATCACAGGTAGCTCAGCTGTTATAGCATGAAACCCGGAAAGGGTATCAATGCCAGCGCTATCAGGCAAAAAGAGGTCAATAAGGACTATGTCGAATTTCAGTTCGGATAAAAGCTTTATACCTGCGGATAAACAGTCAGCGGACGTTATATCCAATGAACCGGCAGCCATATCAGCACTTAATATACGTATTAGTTCTACATCGTCCGGGTTGTCCTCCACCAATAAAACCTTAATTTTATTTTTCAATAGTTCTGTACCTCCTTGACCTTTTACCGTTTAAGTTTCACACCTAATAAAATGGCAATAATATTGCTCTAAGCAATAAAAAATCGCATGAGCACTAAGTCTTTTGGTTTAATTAAGTATCAAGATAAATCAACCAAAAACGAAGTGTTCTCATGCGAAAACCTGCCCATAAAATTCAAAAAGCACTCCATACTCACAACTATTCCCTTACTAACATTATCTTGAAAGTAATAAAAACTTTTAAATAAAAATCTCTCTGTTATCAGGCAGGTTTAAGATGGATATTATTTGTAAAATCCGAAAAATAAAAAGAATTACATCTACATTGTGAAATTTTTAAATACCAAACGCTTACTCTCAACAGTCCAAAAAAAGAGAAAGAGAAAACGCTACCGTAAACATAATACCCACTACTTTGAAATTGCCTTGACTCACAACGGTATAGGGGAAATCAAGGATGAATTAGTAGAAACAAATCTAGCCTAACGGCCCTATTAAATGTTTCACAAATTACTGCAAACAATCATTATCTGTATGACAAATCACGGTTTTGTGGACATTCTGGAGTTTGAAAATTCAGTTAAAAATCTGTACATTAAAGAGTTATTTAAGCAGTCTTTCTTGAATAATCAGCTTCAAATTCTTAAAAAATTATTGTTGATTAACAATAATTTAGATACTACTTTTTGAATTCCCCCCCAAAAACCACGTTTTCGAGGGGGAATTTAAGTTAACATTTTTAAAGCATAATTAATTAAACCGCCAACATCAGTGCAAGTCTTACACAGCTCTCCTGTAACCTTGTTTATAATATCGTAGCGTTTTTTTCTATTATCCAATGACAACAATTTATAAGAACACCATATAAAAATCAGTTTTGCATAGGTTTTGCATAAAAATCTTTTCTTTATCTTACATTAGATAGATATTTTTGTATACTATAGTAAACTTATATGAATATTTCGACTGTTTAAATTATATAACATTTTATTTTAACTTGCAAGTTTTAAGAACAAACATTGTAATACAATTTCATTTATACTTAATCATTATCGTTGCATTAGTTAATTAATTAACTAATTTATTAAATGTAAAAAAAATGCATTAAAACCATCATTACTAAACATGTCATAGTGACAGGGGTTTTGTCACTCTATGCTCTTTCTTTTTTTTATACCATAAAACCTAGCTACTACATATCCTTCGTATCACATTCCCTAGAAGGTCTGCACCTTCCATTAACCGTAAGTGAAAATGATTATATACCAAACAAAATACATATAATCGAAATTCACAAATTTCCCTGTATCTTTACAAGGTTTAAATAAATTTGACGCAATCTTCATTTTCCTCAAACAGAGTTTGACGATTGATTTCCCTCATAATAACATGATAAATTCCACTCTTGCTTTTTATTCTTGCCACTCTTATCACCTAACAAAAGCTCAGATTATCTGTGTTAATAATCTGAGCTTTTTATATATTTGATTCTCTAAATCGTCAATTAAGCTTGGCCTTTTTCCACATTTCTTTTGCCAGTCCTTCAGCTATTTCTTCTCCACCAAGCATCCTTGTCAATTCTTCTATCCTTTTTTCTTCATCTAATAGCATTACTTCTGTCATTGTTCGCTCCCCAAAGACAGATTTATTAATTCCATAATGTTGATCAGCCATTGCCGCTACTGCAGGAGAATGGGTAATACAAAATACTTGTTTAATTTTTGCTATCCCGACAAGTTTTTGTGCGACCTGCTTTATAGTTCTCCCGCCTACACCACTATCTACTTCATCAAAAACAAAAGTGTCCACTGTCTCTACTCTGGCCAAAAGACTTTTGAAAGCCAACATAATCCTGGACATTTCTCCTCCTGAAACCACCTTAACAAGTGGCTTAGCTGGTTCTCCAACATTTGCTGTAAAATAAAATTCTATTTGTTCTGCACCTTCCTGTGAGGGTTCTGTTATCGGCGTAAATATTATCTCCACTCTAGAATCACTCAAGCCAATATCCTGAAGCTCATCTCTCAGGCCTTTTTCTATCTTTCCTGCTTGCATACCTCTTTTAATACTCAGTTCCTCAGCCAAATCATTATATGAAATTAAGGCTTCTCTTTTTTCAGTCTTAATTTTTTCTTTTTCTTCCATCAAATGATTAATTTCATCAAGTTCCTTTTCCATATCTTCTTTTTTCTTTAAAACTGCTTCTATATCATAAGCATATTTTCTAAGCTTGTGTAGTTCTATAAGTCTAGATTCAATTTGATCAAGTCTATCAGGTTCAAATTCCAAGGTTTCTTTATAGTTTCTAAGTTGCTCTACAAAATCTTCTAAAGAATAATAAATAGATTCAATCTGTTCCTTCATTTTTTTACATACTGGATCGAGTTCACATAATTCTTCTATATTCCTACTAGCAGCACCTGTCAAATCAAAGGCTGCCATTGTACCATCTTCACCTTCATATAATTCTTCATACGCTTCTGAAACAAGCTTGAGAATTTTTTCAGAATTTTGCATAAACTTTTTTTCCTGTTCCAACTCCTTTTCTTCACCAGGGACAGGATCAATTTTTTCTATCTCATCTATCTGATATCTTAGATATTCTTCCCTTTTTTCACGATCTCTTTCTGTCCGTAGTAATTCCCTTTCTTTATTGGACACATCTCGATATTTTACTGCTGCTTCCTTCACTTTTCGAAGAAGCTCCAAATGGAGTTCCCCCCCAAACCGATCTAGCAAATCTCTATGTGTTTCCGTCCTCAATAGTGACTGATGTTCCATCTGACCGTGAATATCAATAAGTCCTTCACAAAAAGAACGATACAAAGACAACGGTACTGTTTTTCCCTGAACCCTGCATACGTTCCTTCCGGAAACATTAATCTCACGGTACAGGAAAAGTAATCCATCTTCAGTTTGATATCCTTCGTCTTTCAATATCTCCATTATCTGAATCGGAAGATTGGAAAAAATTCCTTCTACACTGGTTTTTTCTTTTCCATGTCTAATAAATTCAGAACTTGCCCTTCCACCTAGCAATACTCCAAGAGCATCGACAAGCATAGATTTTCCTGCACCTGTCTCACCAGTGAATACCAAAAAACCCGAATCAAATCTTAAATTCACTCGCTCCATCAACCCGAAATTCTCAACATGTAATTCTGCCAGCATAAAAACCCTCCTACCCAATTATATCGGATATACGTTTTAGTACCTTTTCAGTATCTTCCATAGGCTTCACCACCATAAAGATCGCATCATCACCGGCCAAAGTTCCAATTACTTCCTCCCAATTTACATTATCTATTAAGAAAGCCAAGGCCTGTGCATTTCCAGGAATAGTCTTTATAACAACCAGATTTTCACTGCTATCATAGGATATGACCGATTCCTTACACATCCTTTTTAACCGTTCATAATAGCTTATTGGATGAGATTCTCCCCCCTGCAGGGCATATCTATACTCATCATCAGGACCTAGTATTTTTACCAATCCCATTTCTTTTATATCTCTGGAAATTGTTGCCTGAGTAACAGTAAATCCTTCGTTAATCAATTTTTCTGCAAGTTCTTCTTGCGTTCGTATAACCTCATTAGTTATGAATTTCTGAATTTTCATTTGACGTCTGGATTTCATCCGCCATCCCCCATTTTCTGAATTATTACTCAGTACTGTGATTTTATATTATATTTCTCTATTCATGCCATCTATCCCTTAATTTTTCTCGCACAATTTTGGGGAAACTCCTATTTCCAAGACGAATTAATTTCGCTCTTATAGGAGCATCAGAAATTCTCATAGTATCTCCAGGATTCATCGTAATAGTATCTTTACCATCAAAAGTAACATTGCACTCATGACCTCTGGTAAGAATAATATCTATATTTTCTCTGTTGGATACAATCATCGGTCTGGATGAAAGCGCATGAGCAGAGATTGGAGTAATTAAAATTGCCTGTACATCAGGACTAACCACAGGCCCCCCAGCTGAAAGAGAATAAGCAGTTGACCCTGTGGGAGTGGCAATAATCAGGCCGTCAGAAGGCGGGCTTGCAATCCTTTCCCCTGACAACTTTACTTGCAGGGTAACAAGAGCATCTTTTGCATCTCTTAAAAAAACAACATCATTTAAGACCAAATATTCATTACTGTTATCAGTACTTTTTAAAGAGGCTTTAAGCATTAATCTCTCTTCTACAGAATAATCATTAAGAACCACACTCTTTAAAGCACTATAGATTTCTCCTTTTTCTATTTCACACAAAAATCCCAGTTTACCAAAATTAACACCAAGAACAGGAATTGAATAAATTGCTGCGTTCCGAGCAGCTTCCAGTACCGTACCATCTCCCCCCAAAGAAAGCACAAATTCTACCTCATCAGACTTGTTACTATCCCAGTCAGAAATAGTATCCCATCCTTGAGCATTAAACCAATTAATTAACTGCGGAGTTATTACATCGGCATCTATTTTAGTTTTATTTACCCATAACCCTACTTTTTTGGTCATTCAATCACTCCGTTCCAATCTGGGCATTATGAACTACATTATCTACTTCAGTTTTCCAATTAAATTCCACAAAAGGTTTTTCTTTGGTTAACCACGTCAAAAATTCAATATTTCCTTCAGGTCCACGAACAGGAGAAAAATTCAAGTCTTTAACAAATAATTTTTGTTCCTCTGCTTTGTTAAGAACATCCTCGATAACTTTTTTATGTACAGATGGATCTCTGACTACACCCTTTTTACCAACATTTTCTTTTCCAGCTTCAAATTGAGGCTTTATCAGAAGAATTACCTGACCTCTTTCTTTCAAGATGGTGTTAATAGCAAAAAATATTTTAGTAACAGAAATAAAAGAAACATCTGAAACTACCCAATCAACTTTCTCAGGAAGACTTTGTTCATTTAAATAACGAGCATTTGTTCTTTCCATACAAACAACTCTGCTATCACTTCGCATTTTCCAAGCTAATTGACCATATCCCACATCTATTGCA
>JBAYAL010000051.1:0-7545 GCA_041669825.1 Eubacteriales bacterium
ATAAAGGATAAAATATATTTGCAGGAGTAAGAAATTACTAATTATCAATATGATTTATAACTAAATACAAACTTATTCTTGCGCAATCATACCGCTTATGATAATATTAAGCGGTATGAAAAACGGATGGTCCTCTCACTTATTGACTGGGCATATGAATTTATATATAAATAATGGTATGCTTAGATTCAGAGTGTATGAACATCTATGCAAGGAAGGGGGGAATTGATGTGGATTATATTCGCATGATTGAAGAAGAACAAATGAAAAAGGATATTCCTTCATTCCGTTCGGGAGACACTGTCAAGGTTCATGTACGTATTATAGAGGGTGCTCGTGAGCGTATTCAGGTGTTTGAAGGTGTTGTGATCAAGATAAAAGGTGATGGATTGCGTGAAACATTTACAGTACGCCGTGTAACAAACGGGGTAGGTGTAGAGAGAACTTTCCCAATGCATTCTCCGCGTCTTGATAAAATCGAGGTAGTTCGTCATGGTATTGTTCGTAGAGCCAAATTGTATTATCTGCGTAGCCGTTCAGGTAAAGCAGCACGTATTCGCGAACGTCGTTAGAAATAATGAAACTGAGAAGAGCTGGAGAAATTCAGCTCTTTTTATTTTGTCTGAAATTAGTGGTATGATTGTAGAGTAATGGTAACAATTCTAATTAAAAAAATATAAATCAAGTATAATTAAATGAACGAATACCGTATATAGAAATTTTGTTATAATAAAAAATGTGAAGGTGTATTTTTATGACTATTCAATGGTTTCCAGGTCATATGACAAAGGCAAAAAGAAAACTTGAAGAGCAGTTGGGTTGGGTAGATGTGGCTATAGAACTTGGAGATGCCCGTCTTCCTTTAAGTAGTCGTAACCCATTACTATTGGAATTACTCGGTAAAAAACCAAGGTTGCTTATATTGAATAAATCAGATTTAGCAGATGACAATATGACTAAAGAATGGTTGAGGATATTAGGTGAAAATGGACCTGTAATTGCTACAAGTGCTGCTACAGGGTCAGGTATGAAGAGAATTGTTCCTGAATTAGAAAAAATGATGGCAGAAAAGATGAAACGTCTCAGGGAAAAGGGAGTAATAAATAAGCCAATAAGAGTTATGGTAATCGGTATTCCTAATATTGGAAAGTCTACGCTTATTAACCAACTGACCGGTGGTGCCCACGCCAAAACAGGTAACAAACCGGGTGTAACAAAAGGAAATCAGTGGATTCGAATACATGATAAAGTGGAACTTCTTGATACTCCCGGGATGCTCTGGCCAAAGTTTGATGATCAGGAAATTGGAAGAAAGCTTGCTGTTACCGGAGCTGTTAGAGACGAGGTTTTTGATCAGGAAAAACTGGCTGAATGGCTTTTAAAATGGTTGAAAAAAAATTATCCCAATACAATGGAGAGATTTAAAAAAAGTCAAGAGGATGAGATTACCTTGGAATTAGTAGGAAAAAATAGGGGATGTCTCCTAAGTGGAGGTAGAGTGGATACTTTCAAAGCAGCTCAGATACTTTTGCGTGAATATCGGAGTGGTAAAGTAGGTAAAGTTACGATGGATCTGTTGGGTAAGCAGAAAACTAAGCCTTTAATTGATGAAGTTTTAGGATAATTACTGTCTGAAAAATTATAGATAAATGTTTTGAGGAGAAAAAATTGACAGCGAAGATAGAAACTAAGTATGAGATGTTGGTAAGGATGGAGAGAAAAATACGCTCTGATGGGTTTGAGTTTGTTGCAGGGATAGACGAAGCTGGGAGGGGACCCTTGGCTGGGCCTGTTGTAGCAGCAGCCTGTATTCTCCCAATGGAGTTTGAAATACCGGGGCTTAATGATTCTAAAAAATTAAGTGAGAAAAAAAGAAATACACTTTTGAAAATGATTATGGATCAGGCAGTAGCGTATTCTCTGGGAATTTGCAGTAATCAAGAGATTGATTTTTTAAATATACTTCAAGCTACAAGGCTTGCTATGAAGAGAGCTGTTGAAGATTTGGTTGTCTCACCAGATTATTTGTTGATCGATGGAAAGGATAAGATTGATGTTCCAGTCAGTCAAAAAGTTGTTATTGGAGGAGACGGACTTTGTGCTTGTATAGCTGCGGCTTCTATACTGGCCAAAGTAACTAGGGATGAAATAATGTATGATATGCATGAACAATATCCAGAGTATTGTTTTGATAAACATAAGGGTTATGGAACCAAAATACATATGGAAGCTTTGAAAAAATTCGGTCCTTGTCCTATTCACCGTAGATCATTTGCACCAATTAAAGGGATGATTAGTTAATAGAGGTGGATAATTATGAAGTATCCGAATAAAAAAGCAATTGGAGATTTTGGAGAAAATTTGGCGGTTAATTATTTGATAAAAGAGGGCCTGCGAATTTTAATCCGTAATTATCGCTGTCCCAAAGGAGAAATAGACATAATTGCAAGTGATAAAAATTTCCAATTAGTATTTGTGGAAGTACGTACTAGAACATCGTCTTTCAGAGGTAAGGCTGAAGAAAGTGTAGACTATAGAAAAATAGCAAGATTGAAAATAATTGCGTCTTATTATCTTTTAGAAAAAAGCTATGCAGACTGGCCTAGTCTCAGATTTGATGTAGTTGCAGTAAACCTTGAGAATGATGTTCCGGAATTAAAGTGGATAAAGAATATTGGTTGAATTTCTATAGAGGTTTCAAATACAAACACTCACCATAGCTATTTGGAAATAAAATACTTTATTGGAAGAAAATGAAGGAAATGAAGTAATAATATCGAATAGCTTGTTAGAGGTGATAAAAGGTGTTTGCATCTGTTTATGGGATGTCTGTAGAAGGAATGCAGGCTCATCTGATAAAAGTAGAGGTGGATATTTCTAATGGTTTGCCTGGGTTTGAGATAGTGGGATTGCCTGCCACAGCGGTAAAAGAAGCTAAGGATAGGGTTCGTTCAGCTATTAGAAATTCTGGTTTTAGATTTCCTCTTCAGAGAATAACGGTAAATTTAGCTCCTGCTGACTTGCGAAAAGAAGGCTCCGGTTTGGATCTTCCGATTGCAGTAGGAATATTAACTGCAATGAATGAAATTAATGAAAAGTTTGTCAAAGATTACGTTTTTAGCGGAGAGTTATCATTGGAAGGCTATTTAAGAGCTGTTCCAGGAATACTTACAATGGCAGTGGAATTAAACAAAATTAATAATGTGGTTGATGATGATTCTAAGATACTAGTAGTCTCGTTAGAAAATAGTATCGAAGCACAGCTTGTCACTGAACTTAAAAGTTGTTGTTGTTTAATGCTTGGGGAGCTAGTGAAAATATTAAATAATGAACAAGGATTTCAAGCTCTTCCTAAAGAAAGCCAAGAGAGCATAAGCGAACATAAATTATTAGTTGATATGTCTGAAATAAATGGACAGTATCAAGCTAAAAGAGCTTTGGAAATTGCAGCGGCAGGGGGACATAATCTAATAATGGTAGGTCCACCAGGATCAGGGAAAACTTTATTGGCAAAGGCAATTTCTGGCTTGCTTCCTCCCTTGACAGATGAAGAAAGTTTGGAAGTAACTCAAATATACAGTATTTCTGGCTTGCTTCAGGGAGGAAAACTTATTAAAGAGAGACCTTTCCGAAGTCCTCATCACACTTCAACGGTTGCTGGAATAACAGGTGGAGGACTTAAAGTGAAACCAGGGGAACTTGCACTGGCCAATCATGGAGTTCTTTTCCTCGATGAGATACCTGAGTTTTCTAGAAATGTTCTCGAAGCCCTCCGTCAACCTTTAGAAGATAGAAAATTTACGTTAAGAAGACTGAGAGGGAGTGTGGAATACACGACTAGGATTTGTGTTGTTGGAAGTATGAATCCCTGTCCGTGTGGCTTTTTTGGAGATAAAGGTCGAGTATGCTCTTGTACTCCTAACAGAATTCATAGTTATCGTTCTAGGGTGTCAGGCCCATTAATGGATAGATTCGATTTACAAGTCGAAGTTCCTCGTCTTAGTTACAAAGAAATGAGCGGCAGAGAGAGTGGGGAAACATCTTCTACAGTAAGAAAAAGGGTTATTAAAGCGCGAGAAAAACAGTGGGAAAGATTTGGAAAAAGCAAAACGAATGCAGAAATGACTGGGCGTGAGACAAGGGAAATTTGCGTACTTGATAATGAAAGTAAAATGCTAATTGAAAAAGTATTTAGCAGTCTGCAATTAAGCGCCAGAGCATACGATCGTGTTCTCAGGGTTGCTAGGACTATAGCAGATATAGAAGAAAATGAAAATATTAAAATTGAGTATTTGGCTGAAGCTCTTCAGTACAGAGCTTTGGATAGGGAACTGAGGTTTTGAATATTAAATTATTATAGTGTAAAAATTTTGAATAATGATATGTAAATATGGCAAAAGAGTTTAGAGAATGCTGAACTGTTTTGCCATATTTATTAAAAAGCAAATTAGGGTGATAAATATTGTAAGAATTGATAATTATTTGGATATAGTATAAGGTAGATAAATGTTGATATATATATTGCATAATTAAAATCATTTAAAAATATTTAAATTAGGTTTATGTTTTATTGAAAAAAGGTTATTATTGCATAAGGTGTAATAATAATGAAATGCAAGAGGTAAAAGCTATTTTTGACACTTAAACCAAAGAATTATTAAATATATTCTTTATTTTAATAAAAGATGGACTTGCTTGTTAAGTTAGGAAGGGTAAGAGATGGGGATTAATAATGAATTGGCAGTACTATATTCGAAGTTTCTAAAACAGGGTGAACATTTTGTTGTAGGCGGAGTTATAGATGAAAAAATATATTTAAGTTCTAGAGTGAAGTTAATGATATTATTTAAAGAGATTTATGATCCGAATAAAATAGGTCAATGGTCGTTAGTGGATTATGTTAATGATCAAATATTAAACGAAAATTTTACTTATGCTTGGGGAAGCGTGGGTATGTGGGGTTTTGGGGCTGAGAATGGATATGTGTATTTTGATATGGTAAATCGCACTGAAAGTATAAAAAATGGTTTAAAGACGATAGCTGCAACTAGCCTTAAAAAATATGGAGGATACGTTAGAAAATATGAATTGGTGAAGGAACATGCTCGAGAAAATATTGAATTGTGGACAAAAGAAATTGAAATAATTAAGCCTGACATTGTTGTTTGTGCTGGAACATATCCTGTGGTACAGGACATACTTGGGTTTGAAAGTAGTGAATGCAAATCTGGTGTGAATTATGGGAAAGCTTTAAATACAATGTTTATGGATTTTCACCATCCAGCAGATTTTGCTAATCCCAGACTTTTATATGCATATTTTAAAGAGACGATGCTTTCGCTAGGGTATAGATAATAAATGGTACAATAATTAGTTATTATCATGATTATTTAACTAACCATATATTTAATGATATATTAAGTTTTTGCAATGCTAGGATATTACCTAGCTTTTATTTTTTTTATTTTGATACATATTTTTACTATAAAAAGTTAAATTAAATATATGATTTGTATATTTAAAATGTCATTTGATCCTTTGGAGAGTGTGGCTTGTCAATCGTATGAAAAGAGAATAATCGGAAGGTAGAATTATGGGTGAATAGTCAAGTGAAAAAACAAACAATAATTGACAATTGTATATACAATGTATATACTCAAATAAAGAGGTGATGTATATGTATACCACAATACAAAAATGGGGAAATAGTCAGGCAATAAGAATTCCAAAAGCTATACTCGAAATGTCAGAACTAAATGAAAATGATAAAGTAGAAATAAAAGTTAAAGACGGAAATTTGCTTATTGTTCCGCTGGTAAAACATAAAAGATTAGAAGAAAGAATTGCTGAATATAAAGGTGATTACAAAAGTAGAGAATGGGATACTACCAAGCCAGTAGGCAAAGAGGTGTTCTAATGGAATATATACCAGAACAAGGTGATATTATATTATTAGAATTTGACCCTCAAGCAGGACATGAGCAAAAAGGAAAGAGACCTGCATTGGTTGTTAGTAATAACATATATAATCAATTTACTAAGATAGCTATTGTATGTCCAATTACGAATACTCATAGAAATTATCCGTTGCACATAGAGTTGGATGTAAGAACAAAAACAACAGGAGTTATAATGTGTGAACAGGTGAAAGCTTTAGATATACATGCTAGGAAAGTATCTTTTTATGAAAAAGTGCCAAAAGATATTCTGGAAGAAGCTGTAGATATTTTGATAGGGTTTGTGGAAAATAATAAAGAAAAATGAAGGTTATAAAAGATATTTTTAAACGAACAGGGTTAGATTAATCCTGTTCGTTTTGTTTAGAGAAATATATTAGTATGTATAAAACTGTATATTACCAGTAAAGCTAAATTATGGTCTTGAAAATATAATTAAAAAAAGGTAGAATTAACAAATGGTTTGATTATCAAAATGAATACTTTGGAGGTTGTTAGTTTGCAATTACCTAAATTAAAAATTGGGGAACTTATTCCCAAGTATCCAATCATTCAGGGAGGAATGGCAGTAAGAATATCTACTTCTAACTTAGCAGCTGCCGTTGCTGAAGCAGGAGGGATTGGTATTATAGCTGCTACTGGGATGGAAAAAGAAGAGTTAATAAGGGAGATAAGGTTAGCGAGGGAAAAAACTAAAGGCATTATTGGGATTAATGTTATGTTTGCTATCACTAGGTTTAAAGAACTTGTATATACAGCTTTGGATGAAGGAATAGATTTGGTAGTTCAGGGAGCCGGTTTTTCCAGAGATATTTTTGGGTGGTGTTCAGAAGCTAACATACCTCTGGTGCCTATTGTATCTACAGCAAAATTGGCCCGAATAGCTGAAAAATTGGGGGCATCTGCTGTTGTTGTTGAAGGAAAGGAAGCAGGCGGGCATCTTGGTACAGATGAATCTATGAGAAAAATAGTGCCGGAAGTTAGAAAAGCAGTATCAATTCCGGTGATTGCTGCCGGAGGTATAGTTGATGCTATGGATATGAAAGAAGCTTTTAGCCTAGGAGCAGATGGGGTGCAAATGGGACTAAGATTTGCGGCTTCAGAAGAGGCTAACGGAGCAAGGAATTTGAAAGAAATGTATGTTAGAGCTAAAAAGGAGGATATTATACTTATAGAGAGCCCTGTAGGTTTGCCAGGAAGAGCTATTAGAAACGAGTTCACAGATAAGATTTTTTCCGGAGACGTTGAACCAACGGCTAATTGCACGGGATGTTTAAAGAAATGCAAGAAAAATTTTTGTATTATGGATGCTTTAAATAATGCCCAAAAGGGAAACTTAAAAGAAGGCCTGGTTTTTTCTGGGGAGTATATAGATAAAATAAAAGAAATCCTCTCAGCTGAAAAGATTATTAAAGATCTTGTAAAAACCTTTGAAGGGTTGGATTCTGTAGAAGCATGAGAATTCTTAAAGTTATAATGAAAAAAATTTGATTATATGTAAAATATGTGCGGATTCGTTGACAGGGGAAAATACATATTTTATACTTTGAATATCAAAAAATTTGAGGGTCAAAAAAGAATTAGAATA
>JBAYAL010000052.1:0-7505 GCA_041669825.1 Eubacteriales bacterium
ATATCCTGAATGGGATATGCAACTCAGAATACCAAAAAGAGGCCATGGAATGCTTATTTGGTACTGTACAAAGCACGGATTGTTTTATCAATTATTATAAAGGAGTTAATTATGAAATACATTGTTTTTAATGGAAGTCCTGCTACTCTAGATAGTAGCACCCATGTCATTGCACAGGCTTTTTTAAGTGGAGCTCAACGAGCAGGGGCTGAAACTGAAAATATATTTTTGATAGAGAAAAATATAGGACACTGCCAAGGTTGCTTTTCCTGTTGGTTTAAAACACCAGGAAAATGTGTTTTACATGATGACATGCAGGAATTACTGGAAAAATACGCCTCTGCCGATGTTGTTTGTTTTGCCTCTCCAGTCTATACATGGAACATAACTGCAGCTTTAAAGAATTTTGCTGATCGTCTTATCCCCTTAAAAAGACCCTCAATTGTAAATAATAACGACAATTTTGACCTCCTCGATTCTAGGCCTAAAACACAAAAGTTTATAGTTATTTCAAACTGCGGTTTTCCTGGAAACAATAATTTTGAAACAATGAAAGCTGTTTTCAAGTCTTGCAATCCTGTTTTAGAAATTTATCGAAACTGTGGCAAGTTACTAAAAAGCAAAGACAAAAATATCAGGAATATAGTTGATGATTATTTGAAATGTGTTGAACAGGCAGGTTATGAAATGACAACACAAAATAGTATTTCAAAGGAAACAGAAGCTGGACTCCAAAAAGAGCTTATGTCTGTTCCTGAATATGTGAAATATATAGGGATGAATTGAAAAAATCTAAGTATCGAAAAAAAAACAAGAACAACGATGAGACTCTATCTGACTGATTGGATTCTAATAAAGTACAGGAACTCATGTAAGTTTTTCGAATGATAAAAGCTGGTATTATCTGTTATTAATACTTTTGGAGATAAAGTATTCTTTTCTTTCATACCTACTTAAAATTATACACAATATAACAGTTAGTCCTTCCGCAAATGGTATCGTAAGCCATATTCCACTTAAACCAAATATTCGAGGTAATATTATACTTCCGATTATAATAAATATGATACCTCTTCCTGAGGCAATAAAAATAGATGCCAAAACCTTTCCAATGGAAGTATAATATCCAGATTTTATTATATTGAATCCAACTAATAAAAAACTAAAAGCATAAATCTTAGACCCACGAGCAGCCAGATTGATAACTTCCTCATTTTCGACTGTAAATATAGATACTAGGTCTTTCCCATAAAAAAATAAAATCAAAAACAGAATCGCTCCTATAATAAAATTCATTGTTGTAGCAATTTTCAATGTTTCCTTTACCCTTTCTCTTTTCAAAGCCCCATAATTATAGCTGACTATCGCTCCTATACCATCTGATATTCCAAACATTATTAATATACCAAATTGGCCAATATAGCTAATTGCTGTAAATGCTGCAACTCCAGCTTCACCCGAAGCCGTCATGAATGCCGTATTAAATACAAATACAGTTACTGCATTTGCAAAAGATGAAACGCCCTCTGATGATCCATTTTCTATTGATGTTTTCATAATTAGAGGATCAAACTTACCATCATATATGTTAATAACACTTTTTCTATTCAGCAAGGGTTTGGCTACTACAAACAAAGACACAAAAAATGATACTCCGGTTGCAAAAGCTGCCCCTTTAATACCCAATTGCAGTTGCTTAATTAATAAGTAATCTAGTCCAATATTGATAATGGTACTGCTAATCATTGCAATTAAGTACATCTGTGGTTTCCCAATAACCCTATCGGTAAACCCAAATAAAAACATCAATGACATAACCGGGGCAAAAAAAGCAATCATCTTCATGTAAATACTCGAGCCTTCTAAAAGAACTTCATTTGCACCTAATACTCCTGATAGTTGCCGATTAAATAATACTCCGATAAACAATATTACTATTGAGATTACAGCCATACTAATAAAAGCCGTTTTGAAAATATCTTTCGCCCGTCTATAATTTTCTTCTCCAAGCGATCTTCCCATAAAACTAAGAGAGCCTATACTAACAACCATGCTGCTTCCAATAATCAATTGCATATATGGCTGTACTATATTTACACTTGCCAGCGCATTTGTGTTTACAAAATTGCCCAAAAAAATGCCATCAATCATAGTCTGTATTCCCACAATTACCATGGAAATTATAGCTGGAACTACAAAAGCGACATATAATTTCGGAATTTTTTCTACCCCTAAAATATTTTCTTTCATTATTAACCCCTTTATTATCAGTTTAATAATCTTTTATCTATTAATCATAAAAAGCTGCCTTCCCTTTTGAATTCAATAATCGATATTTTACTAATGTCTCAATAACGGACATTTTTCTTATATTATACCTTCTGCCATATCAGACTATCCTGGAATTCACACATTCTCATTTTATTCCTGGGTAGCTACAAAACTGATGTTGTTAAATTTTTATTAAAACTTCATCATCTATATTAGGTCCATCTAAATCATTTATTTTATTAAAATGATCAGTCGATTTATCAATTCCCTCATTAAATTTAATGCTTATATGTATTAACTGCAACATTAAAAAGGCAACTGCGAAAACAGATGCTTTAGAATCTATATTGTTTTTATCATTAAGCATTTGGAACGCACTTGTTGATATCATCCAGACCAAATAAAACGGTCAGCATTACTTTAATGTTTGGCATTAATTTTACAAGCAACGAATTGATCATCTATATCCTGCGAACAGATATCAGAATACAATTCTTTATGTTTTTTCAGCCAGGAATTCGCATACGAACACGTTGCCGAAGCCTTAATACCTTTTTCTCTTAAATACTCAGCCACTGCCACCATCATTTTACCTGCCATACCCTGACCTCTCAGAATCGGGTTTACATAGGTATGATCTATATCTACCTCTCCATTTTCCTTTCGGACAAAAATAGTTTCACACATCAATTCACCTTTTTCATCAGTACTATATATTCGTCCATCTTCATATTTCCAACCCATTTCTTTCTCCTAACTTTTTATTAAATAAAAATATTCTTTAATCCAATTTTTTTTACTTACCTATACAATTTGTTCTTATCCCACGAATATCTTATCATATTTGTGAGATAGATTCATTTATTATTTATATACCCTTGCCATTCTAACCACACTATTATTATATTTAATTTTCAAGACCAACACCTATTCTATTATTTCGTATGAACTATCTAGCATTTATATATTTGTCTCAACGTACCATAATTATCCTTTTGTAACATGATTTATTATATTTCTAAAAGAGGCATAACAAAAGCTAGTCAATAATCATGCAAATTGCTAACTAATTTTGACATTTTATAGTAAAATGGTTAAAATATAGTTATATATAATAGATCAAAAAGGAGTGTTTCATTATGGCAACTAACCATGTTCAAGATTTAAAAGAATTTGAAGACCTCTTTGCTGATTTAGCAAAGAATTGCCCAGACGTGGTAAATGCTTTTTCACAACTCCATGTGAGTGCAGTCAAAGATGGCTCAATTTCCATGAAAAACAAAGAATTGATGGCTTTGGCTATAGGAATTGCAGTAAAATGTAAGGTTTGTATTGAGGATCATGTAAGAACTGCACTTAAGGCCGGTGCAACTCGCCAAGATATTTATGAAACAGTTCAAGTAGCCGTTCTAATGGGTGGTGGACCAGGGCTAGCCTATGGTGCCATGGCTATAGATGTCATGAATCAACTATCAGCTAAATGATTAAAAACAAGCCGGGAAAATTCTCGGCTTGTTTTTACAATATTCTTATTTTTTTCACAAACATCGAAGATGTTTCTATTATCCAAATCAGACTCATCTATAAGTTTACATGCAAATGCTCCCTGTAAAATATTATTTAAATAAAATTCCCCACTTGAAATATTATCATTGATAATATTTCTCTTTTCAATATTCGCCATCTTCATCCCCCCCTATCATATTCAGCACTCTCCGAATAATCTGGATCATAGCCAAATCGTAAATTTCTAGCCATCTTATTAAGCTCTCTCACCGCTAGTAATTCCTGTGATCCCTGGCACTTACCATCAAAGTAATTTTTCATAAATTTCATCTTAAAAAGACCGCCAATTAAGGAGATGTTTTCTCTCAATCGGTGGTCTTTATATTTTATATTTCTACCTTGACTTCAACACATTACTTAACCTCAATTATCAGTTTAGCATCAAAGGACATAGCCTTCTCAATAAACCTCCCTGCGAGCTGTTTGTCATAGTCCTGCAGCTTGCAGGACTACTCGCTCAAGACTTATGTCATTTCAAGCGTAGGTTCTTTTTGTCCTCAAAGTTGTACACTCAACTTGTGTTTTAAAAGAGAGGTGATACTGATAAGCAATTATAATGGTCTTAAATGGTAAATTTATCCCCTGTGTTTAAGAGAGTCGTGTAATCCTTTATATAAAACTGTAACGGAAGAAGATGACTTGAAAACAATATTGGTGACAATGAATATGAATAGCTTCCAGCCTTTGACACTACCACTATATCACCAATATCAGCTTTTGGAAGCATTAAATCTTTCACCATTATATCAGCTGATGTACATAAATTACCCACTATGCTTACCTTTTCAAGAAATGATTTTTCTCTACCAAGGATAGTAAACTCAAAGGCATCTTTAGCTGTAAACAATGGTTCACAACCTTGTATTTTACTTTCCAGAGGTGTATAGGCCTTTAAAAGCTCTGCAATAGAAGGTCTTAAAAAGCCATTAATGCCATTTTCTACAATTAAATATTTTACTCCCCTAGATTCCTTTATGTCTACAATAGGCGTAACATATTGACCAGCGTCACAGACTAAAAACCTACCAGTTTCGATGATAAGTCTAGCATTGATTTTATGCTTAAATCTTTGATATAGTTCTTCACACTCACCACTAAGTAATTGAATATCAAGAGAAATATCATTTAAGGAGGAATATACTATACCAAGTCCTCCCCCAAAATTAATAAATTCCAATTCCCATCCCATGGTCTCTTGACAAAATAAAGCTACTTCAAATATTTTTTCATAATATCTATAAAGTGTACTGTGATCAAGAATCTGAGAACGCAGATGAACATGAATACCAACGATGTTTATATTAGTCAAACTATTTAAAAAATCTTTCTGCTTAACAATTGTCTCTTCATCAACACCAAATTTACTACTTATACCTTTTCCAATATCCATAGCGTAGTCAAGATTTATTCTTAATCCTACCTTTATATGTAACTTTTTTTCTTTGGCAACATCATTAATCAAGACTAACTCATTATAGCTATCTGCAACTATTATTGCTTTATCTATAGTTTTTTCAATATCCTTACGCGTTTTTCCTGGAGAAGAATATAATACTTTTTCATAAGATAATCCCGCTTTCCGTGCTATGTTTACTTCCTCTGCAGAAGCTGCATCTGCGCCAAATCCCCTTGATGCTATAAAATTCACTATAGGTGTATACGGATTAGTCTTTACTGAATACAAAAACTCGAAATGTGCGAATTTTTCTGAAAGAATTGTAATTTGCTTAGAAATAACACTTTCATCATAGATATAAAAAGGTCTTTGGTATTCTGTCATCAAGTTTTTAATAATATTAAAGTCATTTTTCATTATACAAATACTCCCAACATCATAGTCACTAAAATTGAGTTTGACGAATATATCTTAACATACAAGAGGCTAGTAAAATCAACCCAACTAATATGAATAGCCATCCTATCACATTAAATAGGACTATATACGTCGAACTTGTCCCCGCAATTTCCAGAATACCTTTTAGGAAACCGCCCACGGTTAACGTTGCAATTCCTGAATTATATACATTATAAAATAATCGATATCCTGTTGTCTTACCAACTCCAGGAATCAGTCGCTCTATCAGAAAGTAAATCAGAGCTCCACAAATTAACGGATATATAAACATCCAGGTCATCGCTGCGGAACGCACCCCGTGTCCAAAAATCGCGTAAATGTTGTCAACAACAATCGCTATAAGTGACATGCTAATATAGGTCAATATCGTTTTCCTAAGCTGCCAATTTTTATTTTTTATATCAATACCCAATATAGACAATGTCACTCACCTCTCTTTCTCCTGCATTTCTGCCATCAGTAGGATTATTGATTACCTTACCATTAAAGTACATAGTTGACGATCCCCCTCCATCCAGATTATACGCAGTAGTACAACCTCTTTCTTTAAGCTCCTGAGCAAGGTCAAGAAGAGAAATTCCTTCACTCTCACTGGTGCGACCATCAGAGACAATTACGACATAATGCAACATTGAAATTTGACCAATTGCAGTTCTCGGATTGGTACTCTTGGCTCTTGAAACCTCGCTGGTGCTATCAACTGTAATCTGACCATCTTCAACAAGAGCAGGTCCGAATGCCATTATTTGATTAATATCAGCTGTGTTTAATGATTTCATGCTGACCTGGCTTTCAGAAATAATTGAAAAGTTTCCATCTTTATCTATTACTAAATCTTCATCCTCGCTGTCATTTCTGACAGTATCACGATATATTGTACCGTTGCGCAATACATAACCAGCGTTTTTAAATCCATAATAGTCTCCATTTACTGCAAAAATAGCATCGTGATCCTCGGCAATTTTGGATGTTGTCTCCTTGATATTTCGACCGAAGGTGTTGCTTGCAAGCGCTGTCTTTAAGTAAGAGGCATCTGTTAGCTGTATATCAGCAACATATAGTGTAGAGTCGTATTTTTGAACTGTTTCAATACTTATTTTCATATTTTCATCCTCATAAGAGGTTTCAGAAACAGTAGCTTCAGATTTAGCCTGAGATATCGGTTGTGTTTCTACTAAGGATTCCGTCTCAAATTCTGTAGGAACTACCGCAAGTGACTTAGGAATCACGAAAGTATCCAATAAAACAAAACTAAATGCTCCTACCAAAAGCAGGGAAAAAACAACACCCCATCTATATGGCTTTAAAAAGAATTTCTTCATATAGAGATTACACGCCTTTCTTCTTCTTCTTCATTAAAAATAAAATGCTTTTGTATTTGATAGCTAATAAAAAACAAGCCAGTATCCACTAATATTTTTATAAAAACTATGTTTAGATTCTGGTTTCTTAGGATTGAAACCAAGAACCAGCTTGTCATCATTTGACAGCAAAATAAGAAAAAATACTTAAAAGCCTCATTTGTGCTACGCCTTTTACTTTGAAAAACCCAATATTTATTAATTGTAAAATTCACACTACCTGATACCAAACGCGCTATTACTGTTGCCGCTAAAATTCCTACAGACCCTGTACCAAATAGCAAACTCACAAATACCGTAAATAATGTCAAATCTGTCACAGCCGAAACTAATGAAGAAAGACTATATTTCAGTATGTTTAAATAAATAAGGATAGAATCTTTAACTGGGTTAAAATGAGATGACTTATTATCTTCCAAATAAATTGTAGAAATCGGTACATAAATAAAAGG
>JBAYAL010000053.1:0-7450 GCA_041669825.1 Eubacteriales bacterium
ACCAAAGTTGTCATAGTTCCACCAATATGAGCACCCATTACCAACGGAACTACAGCTTCAATAGAAAGTAGTCCCTGACTGGAAAGAGAAATAAGAATAGCAAGAAAAGCGGCACTACTCTGAATCAGTGCTGTTAACAATATACTTATTAAGATACCCAAAAAAGGATTTTGCCCTAAATGGGAAAGGAAAAGATATACCCCTGGCATATCTTTCAAGGGGGCAAAGGCACTTGTAAGATAAGACATTCCAACAAATATACAGCCAAAACCTATAAACGCCTGACCCAATCTTTTTGACTGTTGTGTCCTAATAATTATGAATAAAATAAAGCCTACAAAAATCATTGCCATTGCCACATCAAGAATTGGAAATGAAATAAGTTGAATTACTATGGAAGTGCCTACTGCTGAACCAAGCGCTACTCCTAGCGCCTGCGTGAGAGTCATGAGCCCAGAATTAACAAATTCCACCACCATAACCGTAGTAGCCGCACTACTCTGTAGCGCTACTGTCATAGCAATTCCAAAAAGAGTTGCCAACCAAGTTTTCTTTGTAAGCGATTCTAAAATTGCCTTTAATTTATTTGCCGCTAATTTCTGCAAACCATCTGAAGTGATGTTCACGCCATAAAGGAATAATCCCAGACCTCCCAAAAAATACATAACCATGCTAATAGATACCATATGATCTTCCTCTCTAATAACGAGTATTGCATTTTATCATCAGCAGCCAATTATTTATCTTTAGCTCTTTTTTTTATTTGCTCTGCAATTTCTTCTATTTTGCGAAGCCTATGATTCACTCCGGATTTACCAACTTTTGGGGTTAAGATTTCTCCAAGTTCCTTGAGACTGGAATCAGGATATTCCATACGAAGGAAGGCAATTTCCCTTAAATTATCAGAAAGCGCATTCACCCCTATTGTCTTTTCTATGAGTTTTATATTCTCCACTTGCCTTACCGCCGCATCAACTGTTTTAGTAAGATTAGCAGTTTCACAATTCACTATCCTATTTACCTGATTTCTCATTCCTTTTAATATCCTGATATTTTCAAATTTAAATACCGCCTGATGTGCTCCAATTAAAGCAAGAAATTCAAAGATATGTTCACTCTCTTTAATGTACACGACATGTATTTTTTTTCTGGTACTTATTTTTGCATTTAGGTTAAATACATTTATTAAATTGCTTAAATCTTGAGCAAGAATAATGTTATTTGTAATTATTTCCAAATGGTAATTGCCTTCGGGGTTACTTATAGAACCACCAGCCAGAAAAGCACCTCTTAGGTAGGCCTTTTGATTACATTTTTTTTTGATCAGTTTTTTAGTAATTCCAGCTATAATTTCTCCTTCATCATTAAGAAGCCCTAATTCTTGAAGATCCTCCATACCTTTGGGATATATTTTAACTAAATAAGAGTTGTTTTTTTTAAGTCGTAATTTTCTTCTCACTACAATTCCTGATGGAAGTTCAAGTAGCGTTTTTGCTAATCCATATATCCTCCTAGCAACCGAAGCATTTTCAGTTGTAACATTAAGTGAATATTTCTGATTAGCACTAATTTGCAACATTCCATCCATACGAATTAATGCCGCCAATTCAGATAAACGACATGACTTCCTATTTTCTTCTACCCTAGCCAATTCTTCCTTAGTAACTGTACTAAACGACATAACAACTCACTCCATCAAAGAGTATTTATTTTTCTGCTCAACAAATATGTATCTATTAGGGCTACCCGCTCATAAACTGGTTTTAGCTTAAAAAGCAATCGTAACAATTCTTTAGCAAGCATATCAGAATCATGCCTAATTACTTCCCCACCCGCATAAAAGCTTCCTTCGAAATACTGCGCTCCCAGTTTTTCCACCTGATCAGAATCAATCTTTACTGGAATTGCTCCTTCCAACCAGTATCTTTGAAGCACTTCTTCTGTAATTATTTCCCTAGCTCCTAATACTGCATCAACTAAGCCTTCTCCACAATGTTCAATAATTACTCTCAAATGGTCTGAAACAGTAAAATCATCTGTTTCACCTTGTTCTGTCATAATATTGGAAACATAAACACAAGGGGCTTTAACCATAGAAATTTTTTCTTTCAACCCCCCGACAAGAATATTAGGTAGTACGCTAGTATAAAGACTTCCTGGCCCCAACACTATCATATCAGCTTCTTCTATGGCATTTAAGGCTTGAGGCAAAGATTCACAATTTTGAGGTATAATAGTAAGGTGGTTTATCTTTCCCGGAGTGGTTCTAATTGCTGTTTCACCCTTGATTAACCTGCCATCTTCAAAACTAGCTTCAAGCGTTACTTGCGAGAGAGTAGATGGATATACTTCTCCTCTAAGAGCAAATATTTTGCTTACATACTCAATTCCCTTTTGAAAATCCCCACACATTTCTTCCATCCCAGCTAAAAATAAATTTCCAATACTATGACCAGAAAGTGTCCCTTCCTCAAATCTATAAGAAAAGATTTCTTTCATTACATCTTCTTTTTCAGACAAAGCCTCAAGACAATTTCGAATATCCCCAGGAGGGAGCACCCCCAGTTCTCTCCTCAACCTACCTGAACTTCCTCCATCATCAGTAACTGTAACTATAGCAGTCAAATTACTTGTATATTTTTTCAAACCACTTAAGAGAGCAGAAAGACCCGTTCCTCCTCCGACTACAACTATTCTAGGTCCTCGTCGTAATTGACAGCGAGAATACATTACATCCACTATTTTATCTTCATTATCTGGAAGTAGCACAGAAATAACTGAATTAAGCATTTTTTTCAGTCCTATGTATATTGTTACCACCCCAATAATGCTTATAATGGCACCCGCTGGCACTACTGAAGCTGGCTGTTTCCCAGTAACTGCATAAATTATTTCTCTAAAGCTTGCTTCAAGATAACCCAAAGTTTCTCCATAACTCATAACTGCCAAGCCACTTGCAACCAAGAAAATTCCTAGCACTGCGAGAAAGAAGTACCTCTTTACTCCCAAATTAGGATAACACCATTTTAAGAATTCATATATTCTCCCATTTATTTTTATCATAACCTTTCCAGCCTTTCAATCAAGCTCCATATCTCTGTGATTAACTATACAGAAATACTTTCTTTCCCTTAGAAATTCAGCTGTCCGTTCAGCAACAGCTACAGACCGATGCTTTCCACCTGTACACCCTATCCCAATAACCAAATGATTTTTTCCTTCTTTCAAATAATAAGGAATAATAAATTCTATCAAGGAAAAAAACTTTTCAATAAATAGAGTTGTAACTTCGCTTGAAAAAATGTAGTCTTTTACCAATCTGGCTTTGCCAGTTAAAGGCTTAAGTTTCTCTACATAAAATGGATTGGGAAGAAATCTAACATCTATTATTGTATCTGCATCCATTGGTATTCCGTATTTAAATCCAAAAGACATAACAGATATAGTCATTCTAGCTGGATCGTTATTTTTTCCAAACAACACCCTAATTTTATCTTTCATCTGTCTGGCTGTAAGGTCAGAGCTATCAAATACTCTATGAGCTTTTCCTCTCAATTCAGCAAGTTGCTCCCTTTCCATGTGTATTCCTTCAAGAATACTACCCTGTGGGGATACCGGATGCCTTCTTCTCGACTCTTTATAACGGTTTACCAATACTTCATCAGACGCTTCAAAAAATAAAATTTCGTAATTTATTCCCACTTTTTCTAAATCATTAAGTGCTTCAGATAAAGAAGCAAAAAATTCTCCTCCTCTTAAATCGCAAACAACTGCAACTTTCGAGACCTTACCTTCTGACTGGACACAAAGATCTGCAAATTTTTCTAAAAATGTTGGAGGCAAATTATCAACGCAAAAAAAGCCCATATCTTCCAGACTTTGCAAGGCTAAAGTTTTTCCACCGCCAGATAATCCAGTTATAATAATAAAATTCAGCTTATCCACGAAAATTACCACCTTTTAAACTATAATCTACTTTACTAATAGACTCACGTTTTAATATTCAATTTTTATTTCAATTCATCTTTAAATACAATTTTTCTATGTGTTCCTTTTAATAATACATATCTTTACCTATGTTTATATTATTCAATTTTTAGATAAAATCATCTATCATTTCAAAAATAACAAAAATACATCAACCTTTATTTTTCCGATTCAATAGCTTTTTTCTGAGCAGCAGTTATTTCCTCACTTATATTTCCTCCTGCCACAATACTACGCCAAGCGGCATTCTGCAAATCAAGGTAATTCCAGTCAAGAGCAGAACCCTTAAGCACCAAAGCATTTTCCAAGGTTTTCGCTGTTTGACCCAAATATGAATTTGCCTGCGCATTACTGTAAAACAAATTATTAAGCGGAATACGCCTGTCAACTTTGCTCATGGCTGCTTCAACTTCAAGTGAAATCAGTTCGTTTTCCACCAAACGTATTGTTTCATCCGTGCCTGAGCCTGTCTTAATTGAAGAATTTGCAATTCCCAAAGTGTTACTTAATAAAGCGTTCCCGCCTGTTCCAAACATTACTACTGGAGAAATTACTGACCATTTCACATTATTAGCAGTCAAAATCGGCGAATTACTGGCCCAAGAAATCATATAATTTATATCACCTTTAATAAAGCTATTCAAACAATCTTTATCAATCCTCAATAGACCTTCCGAATGTAAATAGGCTAATAGAGTAGCAAAAGAAATATTGTTAGTTGAGTCTAATACAGCTACCCCAGACTCACTTAAAGCTCCACCTTTGGATTTCCACCATGGACTAAGCAACGCCGTATCCGTATCTGGTATTCCCACTACAGCTTTCCTGCCAAAAACTTCATCTATTGTTGCAGACGGAGTACTTACTCTATCCGATCTATAATAAAAAAGCGGTACATCTGTCAACCACGAAGCTGCATATGACTTATTATTATAGTAAAAAATAGCCCTTGCCGCAGAAAAAGTATTCTTTTCATCAGCTAGTACAGGGGCAAGAGCACCTTTTTCATAAAGAGCTTGTATTATCTGCCTTCTAGCAATAAAGATTTCCGGTCCTTCCCCCCCAGCCTGAACATTCCATATTGTAGAAATAAACTTGTCCTCAGCTATGTATTCGGCCTTTACAGTTACTTCAGGATATTCATCATTAATCCTTTCAATCTGCTTAAGTAATTCTTTTTCTTCTTCACCTTGAAGCGTATGCCATACCGCAATAATTGCTGGCGCTTCACCTCCCGGCTGTCCTTGGGTAGGGGCTTGAATACAACCAGCAAAAAGAAATATAATAAGCATTAATACCAATACATATCTTAACTTAACCTTAGTTTTTACTTTCATCTGTTTTCCCCCGCAAGTAGTAATTTATTTTATTGTAGCAGATATTTCATCTTACTGATATTCTAAATGATATTTTTCAAATCAAAAATTACAGGAGATATATTTTTATGAAGAAGCAAGCCCGTAAATTAATTGGATACCTGTCATTTCTTTTAGGCCTAACCTTACTCATTTATTTTGTGATTCTCTCCCTTATGCCAGGGGGCACTAATTTTGGTATTATACTTATTGGTATTATCGGTCTATTACTAACCTTCGCAGGCATTGTTCTTCTCAATAATACATACATTTCACCCAAATCACAAAAAATACTCAAGATTTTTACTATACTTTTTTCAATTTGGCTAATTTCCTTTGGTTTAATGTGTACTTTAATTATTTCTGCAGCTCAAACTTCAGAAATAAGTAACCCCGATTATCTCATTATCCTTGGAGCTGGCCTTGACAAGGACAAACCAACTCTAACTCTTGCTAAAAGACTAACCATCGGGATTGACTACTTGAACAAACATCCTGAAGTTAAAGTAATTGTTTCAGGCGGCCAGGGAATTGGCGAAACTATTTCTGAAGCTGAAGCTATGAACAATTATCTTATCCTTCATGGAATAGCTGAACAACGGATATTAATGGAACCCAATTCAACAAGCACAATGGAAAATTACCTTTTCACGTCCCAATTAAGTGAAATAAAAAGCACTAAGAAGCCAGTCAAACTAATGACCATAACTAGTGATTTTCATCTCTTTAGATCAAAAATGTTAGCCAAAAGAAACGGTTTTATTTCTGGCGCTATTCCTTCCAAAACTCCATTTTATCTTTTACCTAACTCTATTCTGAGAGAATATTTCGCTATTATTAAATCTTTTATCTTCGATAGGTAATTTACAATATATAAATAAATAATCATATCTTACAATTTCAGCAACTAATACACTATAAAACAGAGATAACAAACAGTGAATATTCTCTAACTTATCATTATCTAATTCCTATACATTAGTTATTAATAAGATATTTATAGTATTTAACCGAATTTGAGTAATAAAACAAGTACCAACATGATTCATTCACTACTCTTTTTTCATTTCTTAATTCTCCCTCTTGTAGTAAATACGGCACATCAAATTTGAACATCTCCGCCCCTGTTGATCTAGCCCTTCTTCTCCTATCCATACTCCCTAGTTCAGGAATTGTATGTAGCCAAATAGGACTGTTGCGAATTATTTCCCTCTGTTGATTATAATCTTCTGCCATATTTTTTTCAAAAAAGCCTGATTTGATGGTTCCAGGTCGTTCAAAGAGACAATAATCAAACCTCAGAGATTCTTTCCAAATATCGATAACAGAGAGTTTTGTACTTAATTCTAAAATAATCCTATTGCTATCCTTTTTCTCAATACTCTTTTGAGCTGAGACAAACAGCATATATTCCCAAAGAAGTCCAAACAAATCTGATCCTTTCCAGGAACGAGCAAACCAATTATTTTTATGCCAATAATTAGCAAAACTACTAAAAAAATTGAATGGCGAATCAAAAAAAGGAATAAGATATTCCAAACTATTTGTAAATCGACCTGAGTTATAATATTTTTCAACTATATCCTCTATTTTGTGCAATCCAAGCATTTCATCATGGTTTAATTCTTTGGTTTTCAATATCATATATGGTGCATCTGGGGAATAGACTAAGCCATATTCTGCACAATTTTTCCATATACCTGAACCTTTTAGCACCTTTAAAAATCCAAGCTGCAACTGATTTGGGCTAACACTGTATACATCATTAAATGAGCAAGCAAACTCCCCCCACCCTTCTTCAGGCAATCCTGCAATGAGATCAAGATGAATAGGGATATGGCAATTATGCTGAAGCTTATATACTTTTCCTTTCCACTGTTCAAAATGCTGAGTCCTATTGATTATTTTCAGCGTAGGAGTATGAGTTGACTGCACTCCAATTTCCAACTGAATCAATCCTCCGGGATAGTTGGAAAGATATTCAATCCAATC
Organism: Eubacteriales bacterium; assembly: GCA_041669825.1. Taxonomy (GTDB): domain Bacteria; phylum Bacillota; class Desulfitobacteriia; order Desulfitobacteriales; family Syntrophobotulaceae; genus JBAYAL01. The sequence goes on from JBAYAL010000053.1 coordinate 7,335, forward strand.
ATCATCAAGCAACTCCCCAGCCATTTCACAATGCGCCCTAAAACCTTCATCACAATCAGATTTTTCATTAATTTCACAGTACCTTAATGCTTCTTCTTTAAAAATATCAAGTATTG
>JBAYAL010000054.1:0-7429 GCA_041669825.1 Eubacteriales bacterium
GTCAGAATAATTGATATAATCCAATTATATATGGAATACGCCTAATTTAAGACAAAATTTATAATTACAAAATTTGTCGCAATTTAGGCATGATTATAAGAAGTATTTAGTAATTCAAAATTTTGAAAGGGGAGAAAAGAATGGGGACAAGGGCATATTTATTAGTAAATGTCATAAATGAGGTGGATCAAGACAATTTTTCTAATAACCTACATGAATTAGAAGAAATGCCAGAAGTCGATTTCGCTGATCCTGTGGTTGGAACCTGGGATGTTGTTATGATGATTGAAGCTCCTATTACAATTGATGCAGTAGCTAAAAAGGTTCAAGACCTTCCTTGGGTTAAAGATGTTAAAACACTTAAAGTTGTTAATACAATTGAACGGCATAAAGTTTCCAAAGAAGAACTTCTTATGGAATTTGCACATCAAGGAGTTTAATATGAAAAATAATAATAATGAATCAAATTCTATTGAAATTATTGATAAAATAGTAAGTCAAGCTAATGTTACAGAAGGCTCCAACATTATTATCCTTCAAAAAATTCAAGAAGAGTTTGGCTATATTTCACCAACAATGCTTGAACGTATTTCTCAATTAATTGGAACTTCAGTAAGCGAATTAAATAGCATTATTACATTTTATACTCAATTCAGATTAGAACCTATTGGCAAGCACTTAATCCAAGTATGTCATGGAACTGCTTGTCATTTAGCAGGGGCCGAAAAAATATCTGATGCTATAGAACTTGAAACTGGCGCAAAAGCTGGATCGACGAGCCCTGATGGCCTATTTACAATAGAAAACGTATCATGTCTTGGTTGTTGTAGTATTGCACCAGTTATAAAAATTGATGATGAAACTTACGGTAAAGTAACCCCTGAAAAAGTGCGTAATATAATCAAAGAAATACGCACAATGGATAATCAAGCTCAAACTAATTGATTCATAGTTAAAACGAGGAGGTGACAATACTTGTCAAAAGATATAAACGAAATGAAAGACACTTTTTCTACTGAAAATACAAGGGTCTCTGTTGGTTTGGCTAGCTGTAGTATCGCTGCAGGAGCTCAAAAAGTTTATAACGCTTTTGAAACAGCCTTAGAAGGGATACCTGCAGAATTAGATTTTAGTGGATGTATGGGTATGTGTTATAACGAACCATTAGTTGAAGTTACTTCTAAAGACAGCCCTAGATTTATTTATGGGAAGATAACCCCTGATAGAGTTGACCGTATAATAAAAGAGCATGTTCAGGGTGGACACCCTATAAAAGAATGGCTGGTATATGCAGAAGGTATGAAAACTGCTGATTCTGACTTTATTGATAAACAACAAAGAATAATATTAAAAAACTGCGGTGTTATTAATCCAGAACGTATAGATAGTTATCTGTCTGTAGATGGATATAAAGCAATTGAAAAAGCAATTAAAACAATGACACCTGAACAAGTTATTGAAGAAATCAAAGATTCTGGTTTGCGTGGAAGAGGAGGCGGTGGCTTCCCAACTGGCATGAAATGGTCATTTGCCAGAAAAGCACCAGGTAATGTAAAATATGTGGTTTGTAATGCCGATGAGGGTGACCCCGGAGCATTTATGGATCGTAGTGTTTTGGAGAGTAATCCCCACAGTATTATCGAAGGGATGCTTATTGCAGGATATGCTACCGGAGCACAAGAAGGGTTTATCTATATTAGAGCCGAGTATCCTTTAGCTCTAAAACGTTTAAATATTGCTATAAAAGAGGCTAATAAAAAGAACTATTTAGGCACTAATCTTTTCGGATCTGACTTTAATTTTAAACTTAGTATCCGCGAAGGAGCAGGCGCCTTTGTATGTGGTGAAGAAACAGCTCTAATGATGTCAGTCGAAGGTAAAAGAGGTATGCCGAAAATTCGTCCTCCTTATCCCACTGAATCTGGTCTATTCACTAAACCTACATTTATTAATAATGTAGAAACTCTTGCAAATGTTGCCTATATTATATATAACGGTGCTGGTGCCTTTAATAAATATGGAACTGAAACAAGTAAAGGTACAAAAGTTTTTGCACTCGCTGGTAGTATTAACAGAGGTGGACTTATTGAAGTACCTATGGGAATAACTATCAATGAGATTGTTTATGATATTGCGAATGGTCTGTCCTCTGGACTACCTCTAAAAGCAGTTCAAACAGGTGGCCCATCAGGCGGATGTATTCCAGCAAGTCTTTCTGACACTGCTGTTGATTATGATTCACTTAAGAAAATCGGTGCAATCATGGGATCTGGCGGTATGTTAATTATGGATGAATCAACTTGTATGGTAGATGTTGCCAAGTTCTTCCTTAACTTCACTCAGGAAGAATCTTGCGGTAAATGTACTTTTTGCCGAATAGGCACCAAACAAATGTTGAAAATTTTGAAACGCATCACCAATGGTGAAGGAAAAGAAGGAGATATTGAACTTCTAGAAGATTTAGCCGTAAAAATTACGACTGGATCGCTTTGTGGTTTAGGTCAAACAGCTCCAAATCCTGTTTTGACCACAATTAAGTATTTCCGCGAAGAATATGAAGCTCATATCAATGAAAAAAGATGTCCTGCTTTGAAGTGCAAAGCATTAATTGAGTACGAAATAAGCGAAAAATGCATTGGGTGCGGTCGTTGTAGTAAACAATGTCCTGTAAACGCTATCTCAGGAGAAAGAAAACAACAGTTTTCAATTGATAAGAGCAAATGTATCCGCTGTGGCTTATGTGTTACAGTATGTAAGCTAAATGCAATCGATGTAGTGACAGGGAAGAGGGGTGTATAACAGAATGCCAAAAGTTAATTTAATAATTGATGGAAAACAAATTGTTGCCGAAAAGGGCAAAATTTTATTAGAGGTAGCCAGAGAAAATGGCATTAGTATTCCTTCTCTATGTCACGATAGCAGATTGAAACCTTTTGGATCATGCCGTATGTGTGTAGTTGAAATAGAGGGAATGCGTGGTGCCGTTCAATCTTGTGGAATTAAAGTTTCAGAAGGAATGGTAGTCAAGACAAATACCGACATGATCATTGGTTTGCGTCGTACAGCTCTGGAATTGCTACTTACTGAGCATTGCGGCGATTGTATTGCACCATGTCAAGTAGCTTGCCCTGCAACAATTGATATTCAAGGTTTTATCGCTCATATTGCTAACGGTCAAGTGTTGGAAGCAGCAAAACTAATTCGTGAAAAACTTCCATTTCCTGCTTCTATCGGACGTGTTTGTCCTCGTTTCTGTGAAACAGCATGTCGTCGTAATTTAATGGAAGATCCTATATCTATTTGCTTCTTAAAACGCTATGCCGGTGATGAAGATATATTAAATGAAGAAAATTATGAATCGACAGTCAAACCTGATACTGGAAAGAGAGTAGCAGTCATAGGCGGAGGGCCTGCTGGCTTAGCTGCAGCTTATTATCTAGCTCTTAATGGTCATCGTGTAACAATCTTTGATTCAGCACCTGAGCTAGGTGGTATGATGAAATATGGTATTCCTGAGTACCGTCTGCCTAAGGCTATTCTGAATAAAGAAATTGAAGCTATTACAGATCTTTGTGAAAATGTATTCTGTAACAAAGCTCTTGGCAAAGATTTTACAATTAAACAGTTAAAACTGATGGGTTTTGATTCCGTTTTTGTAGGAATCGGATCCTGGTTAGATCAAAGCCTCAGATGTCCTGGTGAAAACCTTAAAGGCGTTTATTCCGGTATTGATTTCTTAGGAAAAGTTGCCATGAATAAACCTGTAGAAATAGGCAAAAAAGTAGTTGTTGTCGGTGGCGGTAATACAGCTATGGATGCAACAAGAACTGCAATTCGTATGGGAGCAGATGAAGTAACTATCGTTTATCGTCGTTCTCGCAATGAAATGCCTGCTAGTTCTATTGAAGTAGACCAGGCCGAAGAAGAAGGGGTAAAATTACAACTTCTATCTAATCCTGTTGGTTTTGTTGAATCTAATGGCAAAGTTACAGCCGTAAAATGTGTGAGAATGGAACTAGGTGAACCAGATAGTTCAGGGAGAAGACGCCCTATTCCTATCGAAGGTTCAGAGTTTGATATTCCTGTAGACTCAGTCATAACTGCTACAGGACAAAAATTAGATACAGCAAGTCTGGTTGGAAATCCGGAATTAGCACTTGATAAATGGAAAAACATTGCAGCTGATCCTGCAACGCTTCAAACCAATATAGAATGGCTATTTTCAGGCGGTGACTGCGTTACCGGACCTGCAACAGCAGTTGAAGCTAGTGCCGCAGGGCGTACAGCAGCTATTTCTATTAACCAATACCTTAGCGGTGAAGCAGTTGTTGCTGAAAAGAAACTTTTCAACTGTAGTCGTGGTACTTTAGAAGAAATGGATCCTGCTGAATTTGAAGCTCGCGAAAAAATTTCCAGAACACACATGCCTACAATAGGTCCCGCTGAGAGAAAAGGGAACTTCAAAGAATTTGAATTAGGATTTACAAAAGAAATGGCTGAGAAGGAAGCAAGTAGGTGTCTATCCTGCGGATGTATGGATTGTTTCGATTGTCGTTTGCGTGAATACGCAACCGAATTAGGAGTCAATGCAGACCATTTAGGTGTAGGTGAAAAAAGATTCCCAATCACAGATAATGGCCCTTATATTATAAGCGATTCCAATAAATGCGTTCTCTGCGGAAATTGTATTAGAATGTGCCAAGAAGTGCAGGGAGTTGGAATATTAGGATTTGTAAATAGAGGTTCCAACACAGTTGTAATGCCTGGAGCTAACTCGGAAAATTTGTGCAAATCTTGCGGACAATGTGTTGCCATCTGTCCTACTGGAGCTTTGACTTTCAGAAGTACCCAGCCAAAACCAGGACCTTTTAAGGTAAATAAAGTAGATTCAGTTTGTCCTAACTGTAGCATTGGCTGTAAATTGGATTTGAACATGGTAGGAGAGAGAGTTGATAGTATCACATCTCCTATTTGCAATGATACTGTTAATCAAGGAGACTTATGTAATAAAGGTTCCTTGACCTATAACGCGGTTCAAAGTTCAAACAGATTACTCAAACCAATGCTAAATAATAATGGAAAACTTGAAGAGTCTAGTTGGACGGATGCCTTTAATAAATGCACGAGTCTATTAAAAGGTATCGATGGTTTATCTATTGCTATCTCCCCAACAATGACAAATGAAGAAAATATTTATGCTTCCAAATTAGGGCAACTGGCATTTGGTACAAGTGATATCTTTAGTACTGTTCCAGTAGCTACTAATAGATTTGCATTAGATAGCCAAAATAATGAAAAAGTTACCTTTAATGGCATGATGAATAGTGATCTTATCATTGCTGTCGGTAATGATTTTTCACAAAAATATCCCATTGCTGCTCATAAATTTAAAAGTGCAGCAGAAAAGAATGCAGCATTGTTGCTAATAAGCTCCAACGTTACTCCTCTTCATACTAGTGCAAAAGCTTCTCTGAAGATAACAGATAAGAAGTTAATCTCCTTATTTGAAACCTTTATTGGCTTTGTACTAGAAAACAAATTGAATGACGAAAAGGTAAGTGGAAAATATCCTCAGCTAATTGAAGCTCTTGCTAAAAAATTACCTGGAGATTATTACGAAGCTATTCAGTCATTCTTTGTAAAACCAGAAAAAATTGTAGAATTTATTCGCTTATACTTGAAGGCTGAAAATCCTATAATCGTTGTTGATGGTGATGCTGTCTCTCCTGAATTATTGGAACTAATAACAGCCTTAGCATTTATAACCGGTAAATCAGGCACCTCAACAAAAGGTGTAATGACCTTGTATCCAAAAGGAAATACTCAAGGTCAATTAGATATGGGCATTCAAGTTGATACAAGAGATTATCAAAGTATTGTTGCCAAGATCAAATCTGGTAAAATCAAAGGATTGTTAGTATTTGGTACTGAAGAGGAATTAGCTCCAGAATTGCTTCAAGATGGTGTCAAAACTATTCTTATTACTCCTTTCTTACCTAAAAAACAGCAATTCGATATTGTATTGCCTAGCGCTACATTTGCTGAAACAAACGGAAGTTATACCAACGTTGAAGGAAGAATTCAACCGCTAAAAGCTGGGTTTAGTCCTCTAGGTGGTAAAAACAACCTGCAAATCATATCTGACCTTGCCAAAGCAAGTGGATATTCAATGGATGTACCAACTGAAGCACAAGCTTACAGTGAAGTAATATCTAAATTATTTAATAAATAACTTTTAAATAATTAGAAGAATTTAAGAAGACCAGAAACATTTCATATTGTTTCTGGTCTTCTTTTTTATATTTGAAATTCATTATCATTATTGATTACTCTAGCTATTGGAATCTTTTAGCATTATAATAAAAGTCATTAAGGTAATTACTTTTATATTTAACAAAAAACCAAAAATATTACTTCATTATCTTTTAGCTAAAAGTATTGAAATAACATTTTTTACATAATGGTTATAAAAAGTAGTAAAGGGAGGAATAGTAACATGCCTTGGATAAATAAAGAGATGTGTATCGGATGTCAGATTTGCATCGATAATTGCACTGCAGATGCGATCAGTATGAATGAAGATACGGCAATTATCGACCAAAGCAAATGCATTCGATGTGGAGTATGCCATAATGTTTGTCCCAATAATGCAGTACGACATGATGGAGAATTAATTCCTAAAGAAGTCGACTCGAATCTTCGCTGGATAAAAGGGTTATTAGAACACGAATACTATTGCAATAACAAAGAGAAACAAAAAGAACTCCTTGGCCGTCTGGAACGTTATTTTAAAAAGGAAAAAAAGGTAGCTGAACAAACTATTGAACGATTACTGGAATTATAAAAACACTACTAAATTATCTAATTTAATAAACAAAATGTAGCTTGAAATAATCTTTATAAAGAAAATATCTTAAATAAAAAACAATACATTAAAAGGACACTTTAACTAGCGTCCTTTTAATGCACTATTATTGCTATCATTATTATAACTGTTATCATTTATAAACAAACTTGATAATAAAACTATCTTCTCCAATAAGTCAAAATACTTAGAGTAATAGCATCATTAACGCTTAAATTTTCTTTCATTAAAAACACTTCCTTTCAACCCAACTAAAAAGTCATTAACTATTTTTTTATGGTGCACCAAAAGAATAATAAGGTGAATTAAGTATTTGTTATTCTTTACACTTATTATATTACATGTTTCGACTAATAGCAACAATAAACATCAATATTTATAATATATTTCTACAAATTCACCTATTATTTTCACAAATATTACAAATATTATAAATATTAAAATCCTTTTCAACTGGACAGAGAAATCTCTTAATACATGTTGGACCTATTATTGTAAAAGTGAATGATGATTGCAGATTAGTTTCCTTCATGCTTACTTCCAGCATAAGATTTGAAAAATGGA
>JBAYAL010000055.1:0-7351 GCA_041669825.1 Eubacteriales bacterium
ATATAGAAAGAATTAAACAATTTTTCAATGATATCTGCTCTGGTCGCAGGTGTCCCAAGACCATTTGTATTATTTATGCTTTCTCTCAAGCTTTGATTTTCAACAAGTTTTCCTGGATGCTCCATAGCAGAAAGCAAAGTAGCTTCATTGTATCTCGCTGGTGGTTTTGTTTTGCCAACAACCGATTTCACTGAAACAACTTGTAATTTTTCCCCTTTTTTTATTTCTGTGAAAGTTTGCTCCTGTTCTTTATCATCTTTTTCTTCTTCCCAGCCTTCAGAATCTTCTTTCCCATGGTAGACATTTTTCCACCCATTTTGTTTAACAATCTTACCTCCAGCAGTAAAAATTTCCCCTTTGATTTCAGCCTTAATAGTCGTCTTTTCATATTCAAAAGCAGGTGAAAGTACTGCTATAAATCTCTTAACAATCAAATCATATACTTTCATTTCTTCAGAACTAAGCCTACTCAGGTTTACAAATTGTTCGGTTGGGATTATTGCATGGTGATCTGTCACTTTAGAGTTATCAACGAGCCGTTTTGTAGTACTGATTTTACCTTTTAATACAGTACGTACCAACTCTGCATAAGAGCCCACAGAAATACTTTTTAAACGTTCTCTTAGAGTAGGAACTATATCTTCAGTAATATAACGCGAATCCGTCCTTGGGTAACTTACTAGTTTATGATGCTCATAAAGTTGTTGCATTACACTAGATGTAGTTTTGGCGGAAAATCCATATTTCCGATTAGCATCCCGCTGCAACTCAGTAAGATCATAGGCAAGAGGGGGCAATTCTTTTTTTGCTTCTTTCTTCACTTCGATTATTTGAGCCGTTTGTCCAGTTATAGCAGCTATAATCTTGTCCGCTTTATCCTTATTTGATATTCTAATTTGTCCATTCTTTTTGTCCTGCCAACGCAAAAAGAAATCCTTAGTTAAAACATCAATATTCCAATAATCTTTTGGAACAAAACTTCTAATTTCATTTTCTCTCTCCACTATCATAGCCAGAGTAGGCGTCTGCACCCTCCCAGCAGAAAGTTGTGCATTATACTTGCAAGTCAATGCCCGAGTTACATTCAGTCCTACCAACCAATCAGCTTCTGCACGACATTCAGCAGAAGAACATAAATTCTCATATTCTTTACAAGGCTTTAAATTATTAAACCCATCCTTTATTGCTCTTTCTGTCTGAGAAGATATCCACAAACGTTTGATTGGTTTTCTTACCTCAGCTTTTGCAATTATCCATCTTGCTACAAGCTCTCCTTCTCGTCCTGCATCTGTAGCTATAATTATCTCATCAATATCCTGCCTTTTCATCAAAGTTTTAACAGCACCAAATTGCTTAGCGGTCTTAGGAATAACAACTAGCTTCATTCTTTCAGGCAACATTGGAAGATCTTCCATATTCCAAGTTTTATACTTATCATTATATTTTTCCGGATCTGCAAGAGTAACTAAATGACCCAAAGCCCAAGTTACAATATATTTAGAACCTATAAGACACCCATTTCCTTTTTGATTACAATTAAGGATTTTAGCAAGTTCACGACCGACAGAAGGTTTTTCAGCTAATACAAGACTTTTTCCCATTTTATACTCTCCATTTCAAATTTTAGGTTTCTTTTAAAATCACAAAAAAGTTGTTATCATTTTTATTTCCGATAATTAGTAAATTTAGTTATATGGTTTAAGTGTCCAAAGTAGCTATTGCCTCTTAAATACATAATATATTGACATTGATACTTCTCACCATAAGCGTATATAGTATGTAATGTCTATAAAATAAGCATTTGACATCCTAACCTTATATAATATTCAATTTTTTAATTATTATTTAGTTTACCCAATTCGAATCTCTACTCATTCTTAACTAATTTTGAAAGTTTTCCCTAACGAATAATTAAAAAACAAATGTGCAATAATAACATCGTTGGAGCACAATCTCATTTTAAAACATTATGGAGGTGTACTAATGAATCATAATGAAAGTATTGGCTGCAATGTTACTGAATGCAAATATCATTGTAAGGATGACAATTATTGTACGTTATCAAAAATTCAAGTAATTAAAAATTCTAACACTGCTAATACTCAAGAATGTACAGATTGCGCTAGCTTCAAAAATCAGTAAAATTCACTTCTTAAAGCAACACTTTCAAGTGTTGCTTTATCTATTTATCTATTTATCTATTTATTGTCTTTTTCATAACTTCATTCATATTTTTTTCCCGACAATTACCAAATCCCTTTGTATTCCATCCAATTCCGCAATTCCAGGTAGCACTCCCCAATTAGAAAAACCAAAACTATAAAACAAATTTAGACTTGGGTTATTATGGCCAAATATAAATCCAAGCAAATTTTTTACACCTATTTCAGGACAAAAATCCAGTGCTTTTTGAAGAAACATCCTACCTATGCCTTTTTTTCTATATTTTTCAGCAATATATATACTTATTTCAACTGTGCAATTATAAGCTGGTCTTCCATAAAAAGACTGAAAGCTTAACCAACCGCAAATTTCGTTTCTATACTCCATTACCCACAATGGCCTTAAATGAGCACTATGCTCCATAAACCATTTTTCTCTACTCTGAACACTTACCGGTTCCGTATCTGCAGTTACCATTCGTCCAGCTACAGTAGAATTATAGATTTGAACTATATCAGCTAGATCCTCAAGTAACGCATCTCTTATATTCATTTCACTATGGTTAATCATATTCTTTTCCTTTCAGAAAAAATTACTTAAAATATTGCCGCTATTATATATTATAACAAACATTAAGAGATATAATTGCCTTTTTTATCTAAAGAATAATTATGTTGCCAACTTAAAATCACTAACAGTAGAATCAAACTATATATTAGAATCAATCTATATATTAGAACCAGAATAAGCTTATCTGTGTAAAAACAAGGGGTTGTTAGCGGAAATTTTCAACAACCTCTTGTTTTTCTTCATATATATTTCAAGGAGTCTACGATATTTTTCTTTGCTGACTGGAATGCAAATCAAAATAAAATCCCTCGGCCTCAAGTAATTCTTTATGTGTACCTCGCTCAATTATTTCTCCACCATTGACAACAAGAATTTCGTCTGCATCCCTAATTGTACTCAGCCTATGAGCTATAACAAAGCTAGTCCTCCCTTTCATCAGAGATAGCATTGCTTTTTGGATATTCATCTCAGTACGAGTATCAACACTACTGGTTGCTTCATCAAGAATCAAAATTGCTGGGTTTGCTAAAATAGCCCTCGCAATAGTCAAAAGTTGTCTCTGACCCTGACTTAGATTCATTCCATCCTCGGTTAAAACAGTATCATATCCTTCAGGTAATCGAAGAATAAACGAGTCTGCATTAGCAATCCTAGCTGCATTTTCTACTTCTACATCTGATGATTCCAACCTCCCGTAGCGAATATTTTCCCTGACTGTATCAGAAAATAAATAGGTATCCTGTAAGACTATTCCCAAACATTTCCTAAGACTATCCTTTTCTACTGTTCTTATATCTTTACCATCAACCGTAATAGTCCCTTCATCTATATCATAAAAACGAGTAAGCAAATTAACAATAGTGGTTTTTCCTGCCCCTGTAGGTCCAACCAAGGCAATGGTCTGTCCTGCTCTAGCTACAATATTTACACCCTTTAACACAGTAATACCTTTCTTATAACCAAAAGATACATTATTGAAATTCACATCTCCAGCTACCTTTGTGATCTCTGGCGCTCCAGCATTATCTTCAAATTCTGGTTTTTCATCCATTATTTCAAATACCCGTTCAGCCCCCGCCAAGCCAGACTGAATCATATTAAACTGATTAGCAATTTCATTAATCGGTCTGGAAAATTGTCTGGTATAATTTAGAAAACTAGCAATCACGCCTACCGTTATCATACCTTTTACTGACATCCATCCCCCTACAGCAGCAACAATTGCAAAATTTATATTATTTACAACGCTCATCACAGGCATTATAAATCCCGAAAAAATCTGAGCTTTAATTCCTACTTTTTTCAATTTCTGATTATCCTCAGAAAATGTTTCCAACGATTTTTCTTCCCTGCAAAATGTCTTTACCACTTTCTGTCCGGAAATTGTTTCTTCTATGAATCCATTTAACATCCCCAGTTCTTTTTGCTGTCCAGCGAAGTATTTTCTAGAATTACCTGCAATCTTAAGTGAAATGTACATCCCCAAAGGAAAGGCAATCAGGCTAATTAACGTTAAAACAGGACTCAGATACAGCATCATCCCCATAGTTCCCAATACTGTTATAATACTAGCGATAAGTTGAGTCGCACTTTGGGAAAGTGTATTATTTATATTTTCCACATCATTAGTGAGCCTGCTCATAATATCCCCATGTAATCTGCTGTCAAAAAATTTAAGTGGCAATGTTTGAATTTTGGCAAATAAATCAGTCCTAATTTGCCACACAGTATCCTGTGCTACCCCAACCATAACATAGATTTGTACCCAATTCATCAAGGCACTAAGTAAATAAGCTAAACCCATCCATATCAATATGGTAAACAGCTTATTAAAATCCACCAATCCTTTTCCTGCAGTCAACACATCTACCCCATAGCCGATGAGCAACGGCCCAACTAGGCTTAACAATGTACTTCCCAACACCAATATTATTACTAATAAATACTGTCCCTTTTGCTTAGCAAAATATTTCCAAAGTTTTTTCATAGTACCTTTTGCATCTTTTGTTTTTACTTTTGGGCCCATCATCCCTGACATATGACCATGTCCACCTGGTCCCCTGCCAAAGCCAGGCCTTACCTGAGGTTTGTTAACACTTTTATCATTAAGCATTTCAGACTGCCTCCTTTCCCAGCTGGGAACGATAAATATCCTGATATACAGCACATCTTTCAATCAACTCTTCGTGTGTACCCATATCAGCAATTTCCCCGTCTTCCAAAACCATAATTTTATCAGCTGCCAAAACAGAGCTAATCCTCTGGGCAATAATAAATGTAGTAGTCCCTTTCAGCATGTTTTTCAGGGCAACTTGCAAACGCGCTTCTGTCCCCATATCTACAGCACTAGTGCTATCGTCAAGAATTAGCAATTTGGGCTTTTTCATAAGAGCTCTAGCTATAGCAATTCTCTGCTTCTGACCACCTGAAAGATTCACTCCCTTTTGACCAAGAGCTGTATTATAACCATCCGAAAAACTAGTAATAAAATCGTGTGCCTGTGCAACTTTAGCAACTTCTATCATTTCCTCTTCGGAAGCCGTTTCATTTCCCCAACGCAAATTATATTCTATTGTACCACTAAAAAGATTTGTCTCCTGCAAAACCATACTTATGCTACTGCGCAAAGAATGCAGTTTAATATCCCTAACATCTTTATTATCTATTAGAATTCTCCCTTCAGTAACATCATAGAAACGCGGAATAAGATTAACAAGAGTTGTCTTACCTGAACCTGTAGACCCTAAAATAGCCACTGTTTCACCAGGGAGAGCAGTAAAACTTATTTTTTTCAATACAGGCTCTCCTCCTGCTCCTGTATATCGGAAAGAAACATTTTCAAAGTCAACTCTGCCATTTTTTATAATCTCTTCAGAGGCTTCTTTCGTATCCTTTATATCGATTTCAGTCTCCAGAACTTCAACAATTCTGTCTGCAGACGCTTTGGCTCTTGAAAACATTATTACTACAAAAGCCATCATCAAAAATGAGAATAAGATTTGGGTCATATAGGTGATAAAAGCCATCACTTCACCCACCTGCATATTTCCCACATTCACCTTAATACCGCCGAACCAAATAACTGCAACAATGCTCAGATTCATTACTAGCATCATTACCGGCATCGTCATCCCAACTAACCTGGAAGCCTGAACATTAATAGCCTTAAATTCCTTGTTGGCAGTCTCAAACCTTTTGTTTTCAAAATCTGATCTCACAAATGCCTTTACTACTCTTATCCCAGTCAAATTTTCTCTCATTACTCCGTTTACTCCATCTAATTTTTTCTGTACTATAGAGAACAAAGGGAAACCTTTTTTCATAATAATTGTAATAGCAATTACTATTACTGGAATAGTAAATATTAGAATTGCAGCAAGTCCAGGATTGATAGTCAAAGCCATAATAATCCCCCCAATACAGAAAAGGGGGGCACGAATAGCAATTCTCATCAGGCCTACAACAATATTCTGTATCTGCAAAACATCATTAGTAAGCCTAGTAATAAGTGAAGATGTTTTAAATTTATCCAAACTATCAAATGAAAAAGATTGGATTTTTTTAAACAAATCCATCCTTATATCTGCACTGATATTTTGAGAAACAGTACTAGAAAAAACAATAACCCCAATTCCACCCAATATCCCCATAATAGCAATTCCTATCATAATAATACCGGTCTTAATAATATAATTGATATCCCCGTTTGCAATTCCTACATCTACAATTTTTGCCATAAATGCTGGCTGCAAAAGATTGGTAGCAACATCAAGTATCATTAATAGAGGGGCAAGCACTGCCTGTTTCCAATAAGGTTTTATATATTTAGCTAACTTTCTCACTTTATCACTTCTTTCTTTACAATAATTTCATTTTTATAATTTCACTAAACCTCTTTATTTTTTACTGGAGTTAACAAAATTATTTCTAATTTTAATAAGCATTTGCCTAAACAAAACTATTTCTTCCTCAGCAAATCCATTGAAACATTCTCTTTCAACATTCTGAAATATTTCCTCTACCTGCTGACGCACTTCTTTTCCTTTATCAGTCAAAAACACTCTAGAAATCCTCAAATCTTTGTGATCTGATCTACGTTCCAAAAAACCAGATCTTTCCATCCTATTAAGCATTACTGTAACTGTTGCCGGGGAAACCTTAAGCTTCTCTACCAATTCTCTCTGACTTCGTCCATCTTCCTTCCACAAAATAAATAAAAGTCGAGGCTGACCTGGATACAAACCAAATTTTCCTAAAAACATTTGTGTCCTGCAATGATACAAATGCATAACTTGACCTAAAATATTATCATGTGATCCTTCAGCTTGAAAAATTACACCCACCACCATTTTTATTTAGTCGACTAACTATATTGGTAGATTACCACTTTTAGTTTGCAAATGCAATTATTACCTTACTCTTAACCATCCTGAAGGTGTTCTTTCTCCTTCAATTGTATAGTTTCCATCCTCAAGATGAACTTCATATTTTTGACGAGAAACCTCTGAATTCTGTTGAATTACTTCTATATACCCATCCCCTACTTCAGATATAATTGCCACATGTCCATAAGCAGTATCAGAAAAAACCAGCAGATCATCAAGCTGAGGCTTTACAT
>JBAYAL010000056.1:0-7311 GCA_041669825.1 Eubacteriales bacterium
ACATTCTTTTCTATACCAATAATCTTCTTATCCCTTTTCTCTCCTTCTACCATGTCTATCTTCCTTTATCTCTCTGTAATACCAAACTTGATTTTTAATTTTATGCACATTCCATCATCTAAGCCGCATTAATCTTAAATTTGATTACAATTAATATTATAGAAAGAAATATCCGGATTTTCTACACCATTGTATAATACTGTACATATTTTTTCTTAACTTTTTGTTTTTATTTTAGTTCAACACAGTTTTCTAAATTCACGATGAAAGGCTCACCTTTTTCCATAATTATATGCCCTGAAGAATAAGGACTACCTTCTATAGTTATATAAACTTTATCAACGCCGTAATATGTTCCCAATGTATTAGTGATACTTTGCAAAATCATGCTTTCATAACCAGAACCTGCATTCATTTCGCTAACTAATTCATCAGTAAAATCCACATAAACTACATTATCCTGATTTAAATAAAGACTTTTTATTGTTACATTGGGGCCCAATACTTTCCCTACATCTCCAATTGGCAATTCTTTATACTCTTTCTCAATAAAATCTCTTGTTATATCATTTGTATTAAACGAAAGTTGTTTGTTCACAAAATAGAGTTTATCTTCATTTACGTTGGGATAATAAAACTTTACTGTTTGAGTTAAGGGAACATTTGTCTCAATTTTGCTCAGAGAAGTGGATACCTCTAATTCGTCTGCTACATAAACTGATTTTACCAAACCAACATTTATTGCATAATAATCTAAAGTTTTATATCCTTCCCCTTCTGTGGTAACTTCAAGAGTTTCATACTTACCCAGTGGGGTAGTTATTTCAACCCCAATATTTGTAATGGTTCTTTTCCTATTATCAGCCAGGGTCCAAGTAGTTCCTTGCTTTAATGGTTCCTTCAATAAGATTTCGACCTCACTACCAGGGCTTTGGGCACTTTGAATTAGATTCTCTCTATAATAACATTCAGCTCTAGATAAAAGCATTGTCAGCTGACCATCTTTATTTTCCAATACCTTAGTCTCTTCAGTTCCGCCGTTATTAGATCTTAACTGAATTCTATTGTCTTCTACATAATCCACAAATACATCATTGCCAGCATACTCGTTACCTATACCTTCATATACATATCTTACGTTTTCCTTAAATGGATAATAGTCATTTATAGTAAGTTCCTTTTGAGTTGTACATCCACTTACAAAAATAACCAAAAACAGTAAACTTACTATGAATAAAATCTTTTTCATTTTTTCACCTTCTTAAGTTTAAATTATTTATTTTAACTTTTAGGCCTCTAACTTTTTCTTCAATCATTTTAGCAGTTTTTAAAAATTCATCTTTATTTTTGTTAGTTGGGTCTTCAATATCCCAGTCTTCTCTGTGTTTACATGGTAGAGATGGACATTCCACATTACACCCCATAGTAATCACGACATCTACAGGTGGAATTTCTGAAATTAATTTTGATTTCTGGTTCCTATTCATATCCACCCCATAAAGTTCTTTAATAATTGCCACTGCATCTTGGTTAATCTGAGGTTTCGTTTCAGTCCCAGCTGAATAAGCCTTAAAACTATCCTCGGCTATGGTCGTTGAAATAGCTTCTGCCATTTGTGAGCGACATGAGTTATGTACACATACAAATGCTACTTTAATTTTTTCTGTCATCTTCCATACCTTTTAACCCATCAAAAAACATTCGCAAATTATCAGGTAATTCATAATCCTCCGTTTTGACAAGATCTGTCTTTTGCTTACTATATACTTCACTAAGTATAGCATTAATAATCATTGCCTTAGGAGGTTTAGTGTATTCTACCCCTTCATACATCCACACTCTACAATCAACATCATCTCCACAAAGATCGCCACATTCTTTACAAGCAGATTCTTTAACATCCAGATCAAGATCTTGACCATTGATTCTTATAGTTGGCGAACTTAGAAACCGATATTTTATAGCTAGTTCTTTAGATACTATATTAACCTTATTTGTACATATTTCATAGCCAGCGGCTTTTAGAACTCCAGCTACTTCAACAATTGCTTCTTCCAAATTACTCTCCGTACCCTGACATCTCTCACAAACACTTAAATCTAAATATAAAAAGTCAATTACTATTTTAGTCAGTGGCTGTTCCGACCCACAACAGCCACTTCCACAAGAACAACAGCTAGTAGTCTGCTCACTCATAAAACTTCTACCTTCCATTTCCTATCAGCTTGGCAATTTCTTTTGGCTTTAAAACTTTGCCAAAAGAAAGCACTTTTTCATCAACAACTAGTGCTGGCGTAGACATTACACCAAAAGCCATAATATCTTGAATGTCTGTCACTTTAGTTATTTCAGCCTCAATACCTAACTCATCCAAAGCAACCTTAGTGTTCTCGGCAAGTGCTACGCAATATTTACAACCAGATCCTAAAATTTTAATAATCATACTAAAACACTCCTTATTTTTAATTTTATTATAATAGTAAAACATATAAATGCTATGAGTATAATGATTTTTACCTAGAAAAGCAAATACCCAAAGACATTAAATGTATATCCAATAATGATAATTCCTATTGTTACTATCCCTGCAAAAACAACCAGCAACTTTGTTTTAACAACTTTTTTGAGAAGTATCATAGAAGGAAGCGAAAGAGCGGTTACTCCCATCATAAAAGATAAAGCCGTTCCAATTCCTACACCCTTGAAAACTAAAGCTTCGGCAATAGGTAAGGTTCCAAAAATATCAGCATATATTGGTACTCCAATAAAAGTAGCTAATAAAACAGAATACCATTTATCCTGTCCTAGCAAAGCAGAAATTACGTTTTCAGGAATCCAATTATGAATAGCTGCCCCAATACCAACCCCAATCAAGATATATAACCATACTTTTTTAATAATATTTAATACTTGATCTTTTGAAAAGTCAATTCTATCCCTAACTTGCAAGTCCTCTTGTTGTACTTCCATCATCTTTGTACTAAATACAAAAGATTCTACATATTTTTCAAGCTTAGCCCTACTAATAATAGTACCACCTAATACTGCCAGTACAATACCCACAATAACGTAAGCAATTGCTATTTTCCAGTTAAATATACTAGCAAGCAAGATAACAGAGGCCAAATCAACAAGCGGTGAAGATATCAAAAACGAAAATGTAACACCGATTGGAAGCCCTGCACTTGTAAAACCAATAAATAGCGGAATTGACGAACATGAGCAAAAAGGAGTCACTGTCCCCAGTAAGGCACCCAGTATATTAGCTGAAAGCCCATTAAACCCCCCCAGTATTTTTTTTGTCCTTTCAGGTGGGAAAAAACTTTGAATATATGAGATTGTAAAAATCAAAACTGTAAGTAAAATAAATATTTTCACTACATCATAAATGAAAAAATGAATGCTTCCTCCTAATCTTTCCTGAATATTTAACCCAAATACATTCTCTACCAAAAGCTTTATTAAATTAGAAAGCCACTCCATTTTAAGTAATTGACTGTTTACCCATTCGAATATCATGAAAAGATCATCCCCTTAATTTTTTTTAGTACAATTAATGTTATAACCAGTGTTTTTACGGATACTATCAAACATATCTGCTAATCTTTCCAAGTTACTTCTATTGATAGAGTATCTTATCCACACTCCATCACGTCTGCTATTTACCAAACCACTTCCACATAATATTTTCATGTGATAAGAAAGCGTGGGCTGGGTTATCTGAAACTCCTCTAGAATTTTACAAGCACATAGTTCTCCACTAGCCAGCATATCAAAGATTTTAACCCTCGTTACATCTGAAAGCGCTTTCATAAACGCAACATAATCTCCATATGTTTTTTCCAAATTGCTCACCTCAGTATTTTCTTTCGTCTATAACATTGATACTTATCTATATATATTATACACATATATAGATAAGTATCAATATCTTTCTATTATTATTATGATATTTTTATACTGTTTTTATTTATTTTCTTCAAATGCTATTAATTTTCAAGTCAATAATGACTACTATTGATTTTCACAATAAGATTGCTATTTTCTCTATCAATTCTTATTAGAAATAATAACTACAATATTATTATATTTTAGTCGTTTTAATACTTGATAACAATTAATCTAAATTTTCTGGCATTGGTAATTCTTTAAAATTGCAGAAAGAACAATACTTACAGCTGATAAAGCTATTCTAGCCAGCTATATTTAATCTGTTTTTTATCAAAATATTACAAATATTTTAATCACTATAGGAAATTAAATTTTAGCAATAAAGCATTGGTTATGTTAAAATTACTAAAACAATAATCTTACGAATGGAGGAATTATAATGAATCGCTTTAGAAATATGCTAAAACATTTATTGAAAGGACTTGCTAAAGCAATTTTCCGCTTTCCTCTCACTGTTTTGAGCCTTACCAGTGCAACTTCACTGCTCTGTTATATGATTTCGCTACACGAATCACCTTCACTAGTTATTGAAAAATTAATGTTCACTTTTTTGGTTGGCGCTATTTTAGGAATGTTTGCTCAATTTTCCACGGAAAGGTTTGAAAAACTGTCAAAAACTCGGCCTGCTGTTTACGGGGTAACAGCACTTCTTACTGTCGGTTATTTTATGATTTTATGGCCAGCTCCTGAAATCAGCCAAGAAATCGGCATTCGAACCTTCGTTGCCGTCTTTGCCCTGACTTGCGCTGTGCTTTGGGTACCTTCTATTAAAGGGAAAGCAGATTTTAATAAAATTGCCCTAATTCATTTTAAGTCGGTTTTCACTTCGGCACTCTATTCAGGCGTATTGTCTGGAGGAATTGCTGCAATCATCGCAACTGTAGACATTTTACTGTTTCATGTCAACAATGATGCTTACTCATATATGATGGTTATCATCTGGGTAATGTTTGCTACAATTTATTACTTGTCACTTTTACCAAAGTTTAACTCTGAAGAAAGCTCCGATATTATAGCACTTCACACTGCGAAGAATTATCCAAAATTTTTGGAAATCCTCGTTTCCTACATTGCCATTCCGTTGGTAACCACTTATACGCTAGTATTATTGGCTTACTTTATAAAAATACTAGTTACTTTAAACTGGCCCTCCGGGCAACTCGGACCCATGGTATTAGTATATTCAGCTGCAGGATTACTAATCTTTGTCCTTGCAAGTTTACTTGAAAATCGTTTTGCTGTTTTATATCGCAAAATTTTTCCTAAAATACTTATTCCTATAGTTATTATGCAACTAATTTCCGTAGGCATACGGCTCAATGCTTATGGGGTGACTGAATCACGCTACTATGTAACCATATTTGGCATTTTTTCCATTGTTATCGGTATTTTACTGAGTATTAAGCCTATTTCTAAAAACGGTTACATTGCCTTGATCGCCGCTGGTTTTGCCATTTTTTCTATTATTCCACCCCTTGACGCCTTCACTGTATCACGCATCAGTCAAATAAATAGAATCGAGGAGATCCTTCAATCTGAGGGTATCCTTATTACAGGTGAGCTGACTCCAAAATCAGACATACCTGAACAGTCTAAAATTGAAACAACCAATATTCTTTCTTATCTAGATATGCATAGTTCTCTAAAATATATTAAATGGCTTCCCGAAGACTTCGACATCTACCGAGACATGAAAACAACTCTTGGTTTTGAACCAGCTTATCAAGAATACGACGGAAATAATAGCCGATATTTTAACGCCAGCCTTGATAACCAAGAACCGTTGATAATACCTAACTATGATATTTTAGTAAATATTAATTCTTTCAAAAATATGGATGATAAAGATTTACCACCTGTTAAATTTACTCTAAATGATCTCAATTATGAACTTACAATTGATAGGTTATCTAATCAAGAAGTCAGAGTATCTATCCTAGATTCAGCTGGAATTGAACTTATTGGAACTGGGCTTTATGGATTTACAAAAGAACTGCAAGAAAACTATCCTATGGAAAAAGGAACCCTTTCCCCTGATAAAATGACTTTTTTTATATCGCAAAATGGTTACAAACTAAAAATTATTTTCCAGAATATCAGTATAACCTATGGCACAGAATCTGATTCAGGCGTGGATTATTCCGCTTATGTATTATTTGGCACCCCTGATATATAAAAATATCTCAAGATGCAAATTAATTTAACGAAAGAAAACAAACTCCCTCTTCCTAATAATTAATTATGGGAAAGGGAGTTTTTGCATTTAAAAATAATAGGATTCATTTGAAATAAAAAAATTTGCTGAGTATTTGATAAAATTTACAATTATATATAATATTTTTCTAGCCAATTATGTAAAGATATTAAGGGGAGTTTTCATTTTTGTTATTCTACATTAGATTGCTGCTTCAAAAGTTGTCAATAGGCTTTCATTACTATAATTACTACTTGACGAATATGCATTCAAAAGCTGATTAATTAAACTAGCTCTTGTATCTTCTGCATCCATAGTACTAAAATTAGATTCCAAATTAGACTCTGAATTTTCTACCATCTGTGGTGGTTTTGGCAATTGAAGAGCATTGTCCTTTGCCAAATCCACTCTTTCATCACTGCTAATTGTTCCATCTTCATCACTATCATATTTACTTAATATTTCTTCAGAATCTAAAGAGATACCTAATACTTCTTGGGAATAGGAAGCATAATCCTCTATTTCACTTTCGCTCCAAGATCCATCACCATCGGTATCAAGATCTGGTCCACTGGGAGGTGGCCCTCCTGCAGGAGGGCCGCCGCCGGCAGGTCTACTTCCTTCTTCAGTACCTTTTGTCTTCATTTGTTCTAAAATCTCTGCCCGTGCTGAAGACATACTTTGATTTGTATACGCTGAATTAGAACTGAATGAAACACTAGCAATACTCATCGCATCATCCTCCATTTCTCATTTTGCAATTCAACAATCTAAGTTATAGCAACAAAATAAAAACTCCCCTTTTAATTGTAATTTAAGATTGTGATGGTTCTGTGACGCGACTCATATTTTTTCATTTTTTTATTTTCTTAAAACCATTAGAATGAAAAACAAACCAAGCTGATTATTTCATAATTCAATTCTACACTCAAAAAAAGGTTAACGATTAGATTCTCATCTATCCTTTAACCCTTATACGAGTATCTTTAAAAATACACGTATTCCTACGCTTATTCTCACATTTACTCTTAGTTACTGCATATTTTTCCTAAAACATTAGATACATCTTTAACAGTCATGGTTGGATTTTTACAGCCAACATTTTCTAATACATTTTTAATATTTCCAATATCTTTTCTTTTCGCTGTAACTTCTATAACATATCT
>JBAYAL010000057.1:0-7299 GCA_041669825.1 Eubacteriales bacterium
GGTGGTTTGAGTGAAGAGAAGGTAATGGAAAGCTTTGCACAGAAGAAAAACGGTCTAATGATTGTGGTGGCAAAACTGCAAACAGGTTTTGATGAGAAGAAGCTCCATACACTGTTTTTGGATAAAGAGATTAAAGGTATCAGTGCCATCCAAACGATTTCCCGCGTAAACCGTACTGTCAAATACAAGAACGATTGTAAGATTGTTGATTTTTCCTATAATAATGTCAATGTGCAAAATATCAAAGATGCTTTTGAGCATTTTTCGGATGTGGTGGTAAGTGACTTTGATCCCTTTGGGGACAAAAAGGTGTTGGAGATATTGTTGGTAGATTTGAAAAAGTCAGATACTTACGGTAAGTTCTTCACAGTGTTTACGGCTATCTATAAAGACAAAATAAAACGTGATAATCCTGAAAGTTATTTATATTTTGAAAGCAGTTTAAAGAAATACATAGATGCCAATCCCCAGCATACGGCCAATACCAAAGCTAAGGCAGCACAGTATTTTACTATTTTGAACCGTATCGAATATGTAATTGAGCTGGAAGCAAAATACAGTGAATCCTGCTTTTTGTTCTTCTGGCGTAAGTTCAACACATTGTATAATATGATGCATAAAAGTAGAGATATAAAAGATCCAATTGAAGTTTATTTTGATAATCAGATTGGCATTATTGAAGTAAAGACTGAAGATACAGAGCCTAAGAAAAGAAAGAGTATCGGACCAGCAGAAGGTACAGGACCTTATATCGTTCATCAGTTTGACATTCTTTCCATCATTGAAGCCCGTAATGCCCAAGAGGCAGTAACAGGTTCACTCATTCAGGATTTTGAAACAAAAATTAACGATTTTTTTGACTATATACAAAAGGCTAATGAAGGCGAACGATTAATTATAAAGATGAAGTCTCATGTCTCAGAAACAGAAATTTATGATGATTTTGCTAAACTATACCGACGATATAAGGCGCTCAACCGGCAAAAAGTTGGGGATTATTTTTTCAAGGAAATGGACGATTTAGTAGATAAGCTGTGCGATGATTTTGAAAAACATCTACTTGAAAGTAGATCTGAATAAGGAGGAAGTTAAAATGGCAGAAATAAAATTTGAAATCAAAGAATCAATCGGGGTGCTAGCAGAATCAGCAAAAGGCTGGTCGAAAGAACTAAACCTTGTTAGTTGGAATGATAATACGCCAAAGTATGATATCAGGGAATGGTCGCCGGATCATTCGAAGATGGGGAAGGGTGTAACACTAACAGCGGATGAACTAAGGAATTTAAAGAATTTGCTCGTTAAAATTGATATATAATTTGTTGATTTAGTATTTTATTAAGTGAGACAAATTACTAAAACGTAGCTTATGAAAAGATTAAAATTATTTAATAAAAAATGTTACTTATTAAAGGGTTTTAGCATTTTTATGTGGAATAATTAATACTAATTATATAAAATATAATACTGATATACACAATTAAAAGGGAGTGTAAGATGTGTGTTGTACCGTTAGTGCTGAAAATATATTATGTAGTGCATTAATTAAAAAGAAGAGTGTTTCGATCCCACTAATTAGAACATTTAGTGAAAAAGCCCATGCAAAGGTTTCTGATTGTTATTTTGATATCTCTGCAAGGTCAATTTTTACGGTATTAGAGACATACTCGGATGTTTTTAAATGGGAAGATGGTGAAATTCAATTCACAGATTATGATAAAGAACATGTGGAAGAAATACAAAATATTTTTAATAGAAGGCTGCCTAACAAAGTGAGAACAGCATTTGATAATACGGTATTATAAATAATATTAAATGAGGTTTAATATGGTTACTGATTTAAATAAAGTCAAGATTATTAAAGACTCAGTACATGGGTATATAGAAGTTGACCAACTTTATATCTCTAACTTTATTAATACGCCCCACTTTCAACGTCTGCGAAGAGTTGAACAAACTAGCATGCGTGTATTATATCCATCAGCAAGACATGATAGATTTATCCATTCAATAGGAACTTATTACTTAGGTAATAAGGCTTTTACATACTTCCAAAAAAATTATTTAACGTATTATGGAGAAAAACATAAAGACTGTTGGGAAAAGTGGGGAAAGTCATTTGGCATTGCATGTTTATTACACGATATTGGACATGCTCCTTTTCCGAATACTTGTGAAATTTTTTTTGCTGAGCGAACAATCTTTCAGGAAAATAAGAAAAGAAAAATTGGGGGAGATATAGAATTAATTATCAGAGTAATAATTGGTAATTAATAAACAAAAGTTTTGCTCTTTTCTTAAAAATAATCCAAAGTTTATATACAAAGAACGTGCGTAATAATTATTTAAAATAAGTCTTTAAAGGTAGAGAAATTCTACCCTTTTATTTTCTAAAAAGTATTGTGATTTGGATAACATTACGGTTTATAATAGAGCTGTTAGTAAAAGTGCTATTTTATTAATGGTGTTTTTTATCTTATTGGGGTTGAATTAATATTTATAAAATGTGAATGTCACATTTTATAGGCAGATAATTGACTTTAGTGTAGAATATAGAATACAAGTAATAACAAAACATTCTAAGAGATAATAACGGGAGGTACAAAAAATGTCACCAATGAGGAAGCAGTTATATGCGAGTATAATTGTAGTAATATTTTGCATAGTTATAGTTTGTGGTTTGGGTAACTTTCGAAGTAAACAGCTTGCTATAAATCTGGCAGGAGAACAGGTATATACAGTAGTTGAGCGGGCGGCAGCAGAAGTTGAGCCTGACAAATTTATGGAGCTTGTTGCTTCACAGAGTATGGATCATCCCTATTATAAGGAACTTTACGAAAAATTTGCGAAATTAAGAGAAGAAAACAAGTTTGAGAATATATATATCATGACCAAGAATGATCTTGGAAAATGGTATTATGTAATAGATGCAAGATCAAAAAACAATCCCAAGTTTGCTGCTCTCGGGACAGTAGAGGAAGAAATCCCCGTAGCGATGGAAAATGCTATAAGAGGTAAGAATGTAATTGGGGACTATTACATATGTTCCAGAGGAACACTTGTTTCTAGTTTTCTTGAAATTAAGGATACCTCTGGACAGGCTACAGCAGTAATCGGTGCTGATTTTAATGCCAAGGAAATGACTGATTATCTTTATCTTACAAGGTATATCCAAATAGCAATAATTTCTGTAGGAGCGTTGTTTATTGGAATAATAGCATTTCTTTCAAGGAAATAATTGAGGCTATGGTAGATATTTTTTTTAAAACTAAAAATATTAAAGAATATGTTCATGCTTATTAAGCAAATATTTGAGTATTTGCTAGTTGCTAACAATAAAAATAGAATAAGTTAATCCCTTTTCGGAAATATTAGGAAATAGTGTGCATATATTTTCCGGGGAGGGATTTTTTTTGAATGAACAATATATTGAATTGGGAACAACTTATTACCAGGAAAATTTGTGTAGAAAGCTTAATGACCTGCGCAATAAAGAAGGACTGCCAATAGAACTATGCGAAATTAGTAACGGAAGACAGGATGGAAGCCAGTATCTAGTCAGGTGTGTTTTCTTGGATGTAAAATGTAAAAATAATAATGATAGAATTAAGTTGAAAATATATAAATACTACTTTGCAAAAGCACTTGCGGATATAATACTTCAGGAGTGGGAAAGAAATTTCGTGAGAAAAGTGTTGATGAGGGAATACAAAGATAAAAACACAATTGAAATAGAGCAGATATTTGATAAAACGTGTGGATATCTTAATGGAAAAGGTTCAGGATAATACCCGATTCAATCAAGGAAAAGTGTTTTGACTAGGGCTATTTTGGAATATATAAATGTAAATGACAGAATGGAACTAGAGGGATTTATGAATTTTAGGGCAGAAACATATAAGAAAGAGTTAAAAAAAGTTGTTGCAGCAATTGTAAACGAATATGTTTTAGAGCAGGAACAAAAAGGATTTATTCTCCTTTTGAAAAAATATATCGAGTCCAAAAAACCTGTCTATCCTACTATTAACCTAATAATAAAGAAAGATGGAGCTATTGCTTTCCTTGATGAAAAAGGGTGTGATATAAGTAAAGAGTGTTTGGAAGAAAACTATTCAACAGTGATGGATTCTACATTTTTGTCTATTGATTTTCCAGGCGGTACTATGGGAATACTAGATTATTATGAAGACCTAATAATCAGTGCTTTGATAAAATGTGCCCCTCGCAAAGTGGTAATTCATATGTGTAAAGAAAAATTTCCTGGACTATTAAATGTTTTAAAGGAAGTATTTAAAGGCAAAATTATTTTTTGTACAGGATGTATTCTTTGTTGCAAGGGTAATTGACAATTTTCGTGAAGGTATTATAATTATCATTAAAGAATATTTAAAAAGCAATGATGGGAAAAGTACTCTGAATATAAAGTAAGAAGAGAGAAATGCCTCGGCTGAAAGCATTTTTGCGGATATTCAGGTGAAGACCACCCCGGAGTGTCAGTTTGAACAGAAGTAAGGCTGAACGTATAACCAGCGTTAAAGGTTTGGAGAAGGACATATTTATTGTATGTTCTTGAATTTGGGTGGAACCACGGATAGTATGCTCTCGTCCCTTAGCTGGGAGGGGAGTTTTTATTTTGCAAAAAAAACAAGGAGTGAAAATGGAATGATTAAAGTAACACTGAAAGATGGATCAGTTCGTCAGGTGGAAAAAGGAATCAGCATTTATGAACTTGCAGTTTCTATTTCACAAGGGCTTGCTCGTGTAGCAGTAGTGGCAAAAGCAAACGGAAATTTGGTTGACTTGAATAGTAGGCTGGAAGATGACACAGAGGTAGAAATATTAACATTGGATAGTGAAGAAGGCATTAAAGTTATGCGGCATTCTTCTTCTCATCTACTTGCCCAAGCAGTTCAAAAACTTTATCCGGGAACAATCCTGGGGATTGGGCCTGCAATAGCTAATGGATTTTATTATGATTTTGATTCTGAACATGTTTTCACACCAGATGATTTGGAAAAAATAGAAAAAGAAATGAAAAAATTAGCTAAACAAGATCAAGGGTTTGTACGGAAAGAGGTTTCTAGACAGGAGGCCTTAGACTTTTTTGCAAAAAAAGAAGAGAAGTATAAGTTAGAACTTATCAATGATCTGCCTGAAGATGTTGCGATTTCTATGTATACGCAGGGTGATTTTACAGATCTTTGTGCAGGACCCCATGTTCCTTCTACGAAAAATATTAAAGCAATTAAGCTTCAAAGTGTAGCTGGTGCTTACTGGAGGGGTAGCGAAAAGAATAAAATGCTTCAGAGAATCTATGCTCTGGCATTTGCCAAAACCTCCGAACTTGAAGATCATCTTTATAAATTGGAAGAGGCTAAAAGACGGGATCATAGGAAGCTTGGATTGGAACTTGATCTTTTTAGCCTCCACGATGAGGGGCCAGGATTTCCGTTTTTCCATCCCAAGGGAATGATTTTGCGTAATATCTTAGAAGATTTTTGGCGTAAAGAACATGCGAAAAGGGACTATGAAGAAATTAGTACTCCGATTATTTTAAATCGTGCTCTTTGGGAACAGTCAGGACACTGGGGTCATTATAAGGAAAATATGTATTTTACTAAGATTGATGAGCAGGATTATGCTATTAAACCAATGAACTGTCCTGGTGGTATGATTATGTATAAAACAAAAATGCGTAGCTATCGTGATCTCCCTATACGCTGCGGTGAATTGGGACTTGTTCACAGACATGAACTTTCAGGGGCACTTCACGGTCTTTTGAGAGTGCGTAATTTTACCCAAGATGATGCTCATATCTTTATGTTGCCTAGCCAAATAAAAGATGAAATTATTGGGGTAATTAACCTCGTCGATTATTTTTATAAGATTTTTGGATTTGAATATCATGTTGAGCTTTCTACTCGACCAGAAGATTCTATGGGTGCGGACGAAGATTGGGATATGGCTACAGATGCCTTGAAAGATGCTCTTGAAACAATAGGAATGGATTATAAGATTAACCCAGGAGATGGAGCGTTTTATGGGCCTAAAATAGATTTTCACCTTCAAGATTGCTTAGATAGAACTTGGCAGTGTGGGACGATTCAGCTTGATTTCCAAATGCCAGAGAAATTTGATTTGACCTATGTTGGAGAAGATGGAGAAAAGCATCGTCCGGTTATGATTCATAGAGTTATTTACGGAAGTATTGAAAGATTTATAGCTCTTCTAACAGAACAATATGCAGGTGCGTTTCCTTTGTGGCTTGCACCTGTGCAGGTAAGGATTCTGCCTATCAGTGACAAACATCTTGAGTATGCGCAAAAGCTAGCTACTGAATTAAAAGAACAGGAAATTAGGGTAGAAGTGGATAAACGTCGCGAAAAAATCAGTTATAAAATCAGAGAAGCCCAGACAGGAAAAATTCCGTTCGCTTTAATTATTGGAGATCAAGAATTAGGAGGTGAAAGCATCTCTATTCGTCGATATGGAGAGAAAGAAACTGTGAAAATGAGCAAGGAAGAATTTTTAGCTCTGTTAAAAGAAGAAATTGCTACGAAGAAGATTATGGCTGTAAATAAGTAATTTAAAAAAATATCAAAAATGGCAAAAAAACTTGCTTAATTATTCTTTAGCAAGTTTTTTTGCTTTTGCTTTTCTTGGTGTTCATATAGAATATATAATAGAAGAAAATGAGAAAGGAAATAAAAAATGGATGAAATAAAAATAATAGATTTTCAGATAGGAGAAAAATACATAAGTTATTTTTTATTGCGCAGAGTTGAATGTAAAATTGCAGCTAATGGAAATAAATATTTGGATTTGACACTTGGAGATTCCAGTGGTGAAATTGTTGCCCGTTTATGGGATTATAGGGAAGAAACTGATGTAGAGTATGGGGAAAGTATGTTAGTTAAAGCAAGCGGTAGTATTAGTCAGTGGCAAGGTAAAAAACAGATGAAAATAGAAAAGATTCGCCCAGTTAAATCCTCTGATAAGGTAAATGTTGGCGAATTTGTTGCTTCAGCCCCTATTGCCGCAGAAGATATGTATCTTGAAATTCAAGAGTATATAAAGAAAATAAAAAAAGAAAAAATCAGGGAAATTGTTAAGCTAATTGTTAAGGAGGGTGGGGATAAGCTGCTCTTTTTCCCAGCAGCTGTTCAAAATCATCATGCACTACGTTCTGGCTTGCTATATCATACTTTGTCTATGTTAAGAGCAGGGGAACGTTTGATGGAAGTATATACTTTTTTGGACAGTGATTTGTTACTAGCAGGAATTATACTTCACGATATGGCA
>JBAYAL010000058.1:0-7277 GCA_041669825.1 Eubacteriales bacterium
ACAAAAACCTTTTCCAATATTGAAATAAGAAATCATAAAAGCAAGCAATGCATTTATAGCTATGGAAAAGTATGCTATAGAGCCTGAATTGTTTTCCCACTTTGCAATAGGATATAATCGCAAATATCTTCCTATAATATAAATATAGAGCAAAAGCATAAAAGAAGTACCATTTTGATGGAATAAGAAAGAACCTCCATAACACAACAATACAACCACAACCACAATTGACCTGTTTATTTTTAGATCAAAATGTTCAAAACCGAAAGAGATATAAGGAGCAAAAATCAACAGAAGCATATAACTACTAAAATACCAGCAAATACCTGATGTTGTTGGCATCAGAAACAAAATTAAATTATTAACAGATGAAAACCCATTAAATAAAAAATCTAATATGATAAATATTAAGCCCCAAGTTAAAGCGAAAAATTCAAACCTAATTAACTTTTTCCCCGTACTAGTTAAAATTCCATAATACCCCGATATAAAGGCAAACGTGGAAACCCCTAAAAAACAGAAAGATCGAATTACAAAAATAGAACTAACTAATAATGAATGGCTCTGATGTATAATATTCTTGATGTCAAATAGCTCTCCTGATAAATGAAGCATAATAATTAAAAGCATCATTATGACTCGCAAAAATTCTACATTCGGGTTACGCTCTTTCATAATGCATCTTTCAAGAAATTAAGCGAGTGATCTCGCATTGACACAAAAGTTTTTTTATGTTTCAAATAATCTATCATAGGAAAAGCTAAATCGTCCTCAACGTTTTTCATTTGCGATTGTAAGCCCAATGTGTTCAACAAATTAATAACTCGTTCATCTCTTTCATCATTCAACAAAATAGAATAAAATGGCTTTTCCAAAATAACAGAAAGCGCAGTACCATGAAAAGATGCGGTGACAATCATTTCTGCATTGAATATCAAATTTAGAAATTCTATTGGATGCACATATTGCATACCATTCTGTTTCACACGATAATTCATCCCTGAAGCATCAATGACTCTAGCCCCTATTCTATAGGCAATCCTCTCGGTCTGTTTTAAGATTTTATCTTTGCTACCGCGAGCCTGATACAAAAGAACATAAGGCTCCTTCACTAGCCTTTGAGGATTAATAAACTTTATCCAGTCTTCTTTTGACAACAATAAAGTCGGATCAAGAACAACATCCACATCTAAATTGCTATTCTTTTCGATTAACTGAGCTAAATTTTTCTCTCTCACACTAATCCGATCAAAAGAGCATAAGTGACTTATAAGCGTATCCAAATCGGCCTTTGAAATATGTTTATCAGAAAAACTTGCAGCATAGGCAATTTTTCGCTTACTCTTGTCTGAAAAATTTAGTGTATATACAGAATCTATCTGATGAGCAGTAAGCTCCGGATTCCAAATTTGATCACTGCCTACAATAAACGCGTCATAGTCAGCAGTTAATAAATCGTCTGTACTATTGCAATGACTACGAGATCTGGGTATAAATTCTTTTTGGAACTTAGCATAATGACGTGTAGTTCTACACCAAGTTATTGAATCATAAGCGATATGCAACAATGATTGCTTTATCATTGAAGCAACACCATACCTTTTTTTTACATTTCTAAAAAAAGAGTAAGGGGCTCTCAGATAATCAGGTTCATATCTTACGAAAGAAACGTCAAACCCCATCTTCTTTAGAACTTGACATAAGGCAAAAGCTTGTAATTGCGCGCCTATATTTTTGGCAAAATAAAATGTCAATATTCCTACTTTCATATTCCAATAAAGTCCTTCATATTTTTTTTTATTTTAGCAATACAGAGGCGTACCTTATATTTAAATCCTAAATTGCCATATTGCTTCAAAACATGCTCAAATCCGTACTTCACAAAATTTTTTTCAAATTTATTTCTATTCCTATTAATTGGAGAAGGATTTCGCAAATTAGGCTGAATGCAATTTTCTACTTTAGCCGAAAAAAAATTCAATTTATTTTGCACCATTGCAAACCAAACTTTCCCTTTCTCTGTATTACAAAGAATTAGCGAACATCCTTTATCATCAGCATTGAATAATTTATCCGTTTTCTCCCAGCCCCAAAAGTCGGCAATAGTAACATCAGAGGGCCTTTTCAAATTGGTAAAATGACAAAAATAGCACGAATGCCGGAACATAATATGAGAATAAAATATATAGGTATAAGAGGTATAAGAGGAATCCCCCTTATATTGGAACGATTCCTTATGAGCATTCCATCCAAATTTGCTCTTATCTCGAAAATTCACGGCTACAATTTTTTTACCTTCCTTCTTTTCAAGGTAAGTCATATAATCCCGCCAAACATAAGGCCCAGGAACACCATGACATACAATATCTATCAGATATAGTTGTTCGCGAAGCTCGTTACCGATAAAAGAATTTAAGCCCGATGTCTGACAAGGAGTCCCTGAAAAAAGAACTATCATACCTTTTTTCAGATCGTTTCTGACCTGGAGAAATACCGTGTTCATATCGCTCTGAACGTACTTGCTGCCTTTAAATTCATCGCGCTGTCTTTTAGTAATAGCACGCTTATGGACAACACGGAAATAATCCTTATAACCAGCACCATATACAACGCCACCTTGCTCAAGCACCCAATCCGAAAAAGCAATGAAGGCTGCACCACTACGACTTGTCTCCACCTCATGTATATCTTTATGTCGAGCCCCATAAGCAATGGGTTCTGGGAAATTTAAACTTTTGTCATAATTGTCATTAAACGCGCAGACTTTTTCGCATAATCCGCAATGAATACACTTATCTTTATCAACCTCAGGATAAAGAAATCCGAGTGCATCAGGCTTCATAGTAATAGCATGACGAACACAAATACTAGCGCATGCCGTACAACCGCAACAATCTTGTGGATTGGTTATATGAATCATACGCTAAATACCCTTTGCTTGAGTGCCTTAGCCTTTGCCAAAATAAAGGATCGTTCCTGATGATTAGAACCAATAAAGAATACAGAAGCAATGCTGCATATTGCAGAAAGTAGACATATAATAATAAGTCGTACAAAGCCTTCCTTCATATATCCCCCAACAAACCAAGGCATAAAAAAGGCAACGGCACTAACCACTATAACATTCAGGTAGACTTTGCGTATATATTCGCCAATCCTTAATCCAATCATTCCTCGCAGCATAATGAGACGCGCAATCAAGCAACACTGACTAATTACTATTGCAACGAGGATAACGGTTTCTGGAATAAATCCGATACGAAGCAGGGCATAACTGATTGGGAGATTCATCATTTGTAATCCCCCAACAATAATTTGATAATTGCGAATTTTTCCAGTGGCAAGCATTGCGGTAACAAGGGGAGAAGAGATGGATTCACTCATTGCAAAAATGAGAATTAGCTGAACAAAAAAAACAGTATGCATCGGTACAATTTTCAGCCAAAGTTCAAGAAGATAATGAGCATTAAGTATAACAGGTAAGGAGAGCAGTAACAACATATAAAAAGAAAGTCGCGCACCCTGAAAAATCAGGGACATCATATAATTATGATTCCCATTTGCATAAGATTTAGTAATTTGTGGATTTAAAGCCGTCATAAAATTTGAGACAAATTGGTTGATAGCAATGTTGACTTGAAAAGCAATGCCCCGTGCAGCATTAACAGCTGGCCCACAAAAAAGGTTAATAACAATATTACCACCCGTATCTCTTAAAGTCGCAGAAGAGGCCCCAATCACATTCCATCCAGCAAAGCCAAACATTTGTTTCAACAAAGTCTTATCAAAGATAAAACAATAGGTACATTCAGTGAAGTGTCTTTTACTGTACCAACCATAAATAAAACGAAGAAGTGCAGCCATTCCACACATCAAAATCGCATAGAAGATCAACGTATCTATCGGCGAAACGGTAATAAAATAAGCAATAAGAAGCTTTCCTAACCCTTCGAAAATACTGATATAAGCAAAAGCCGACATTCTTTCATGGGCTATAATAACTGCATTATAAGGTACACTAATAAGATTTATTCCAAAAGTAAGAATTGAGAATTGAAGCACCCAATTAGCAGCCGTCATACGATCTACAGGAATATTCATTTTGGTATTTAAAAACCAAACGCCAACACATTCTGCTAGTATAGCAATGGCGAGAGCCAACCCTATCTGAATAGTGACAGCAGAAGAAAAAATTTTTTTTAATTTTTCTTGATCCCCTTTCCCTAATTCATAAGTTATAAAACGACTTATCGCCGAGGATAAAGACCCACTCAACATACTAAACATAGCAACAACACCACCAACAACATTATAGATACCAAAATCTTTTATCCCTAAAGCATTTAAAACCACTCTTGAAGTATAAAGACTCACAGCCATCAAAAACAGCATACGAAAATAAAGCAATAAAGTATTTTTTGCTATTCGGTTGTTGTTTTGCTGCGCTACAGTCATATTTTTGAAGAGATTTACTCTCCCATCCTCAAATTACCTTGTCTTGAATTCTGCCCTACATCAAATTTAGGGAAGCAAGAACAATCCACTTGTTTTCCAAGCAAACTTTTAGCTTTAGCTGTTAAAACCCAAGGAGCTACTTTAGTAATATATTGTTTCATTACTGGAACTGCAGTGCTAACCATCCAGCAGTTTTTGAGGCAGGTGCGGACTTTTCCACGTACACGGTCGGCTTGTTCCGAGAACCAGATTTCGTCAATGGCATCTATAAAAAAATAGTTCTCAAAAGAGGATTCAACATTTTTTGAACTTTTGATGCTAAATGGAAATACTGTATGCCCATGCTGTTCAAGTACATCCTTTATATTGAACATATATCGTTCTGGGCCACCAGAAACGTAATATTGATAATTAACCAAAGCTATTTTCACGTATTCCCCTCAATTTCTTAATCGTATTTAAAGGAACGAAAATAAAATTTAATACAACCGTTTTATCAGCTTCCGTCAAAATAGAAACCATTGGGTATAATTTATTTAGATAAAACTTGAAAAAACGTGCTATAAAATTCAGTTGAGCATATGTAGGACGTTCAAAAGCCGAATGTTCTGTAGCTATAACGTTGAGTCCTAACCCTATAGAAGCCACAAAAGACAATAATGATGGGTAATTCATGACTCCTAATATTACATCTGGAGTATTTGCTCGTATAATACAACGAAGTCGTTTAACCCTTAAAAAAAACACTATTATCTTGAATAAAATAGGAAAATATTGATTTATTAAATTTTTTGTGCAATCAAATCCTACTTCACTATATTTCTCTAACTTTACTTTTGGGTTAAATTCGTAGCAAATATTTTTATCTAAACTATTTTTATTTGATAGAAAAATTACTTCATGATCAAATTGAACAAATGTGTTAGCCCAAATAATAGCAACTCGTTCTGCACCACCACCGACTAATTTATCTAAAACAATCATTATTTTCATAGTAAAATTAAATTTATTGGTTAAATATTTATCCAACAACCAAACGTATCATCCCATTCTTGAGGTAAAAATACAGCTAAAAGAAACGTTGTTTCAAAGTAATTAGTCTTAATCACTTGCGATTTCATATTATGGAATATATTTTTTATTTTGTTTTAAGCAAGTATTCATTTTATTTTTTATTTGCAATTAGTTTCAAAATCTTACTAGTATTATCACCGAATGCGCCTTTACCATGAGCCATTTGGCTCATCCAAATTGTTTGATAATTCAAATTTATTTCAATCAAAACAGGAGTATTGGTCTCATCTGCAATAAAATCAAAACTCATTAGTTTTGTTTGAGGTAGTTTTGTTTGCATTTGGTGAGCTGCTATTATACATTGTTTAATTTCAGGAACTTGATAACCATCGAATTTTATTTTTGAATCAGGATGTTCAAAAAAACGCTCTTGAAACTCTGTAAAACCACAATTTTTCAATTGTCCATCATCTTCAACTCCAATAAATATTCCTCCTTGGTGTGCATTATCTAATATTGCTTTTCCACGACCAATTCGTATAATAACTGGAAAATGATAAACTTGATTTTCTAAAATGTACGTGACGATTCGAAATGTATTTAAGCTTTCAGGGTGTAATTTTTTAACGCTTTCACAATTTTTTACTATTTCTTGAAAATTATAATTATTAGGACAATCTTTTAAAATATCTTCTAATTTTATTTCTGATTTTTTATCAACGCCATTTTCAAAATCATAAACGCAACAATTTTTTCCACTGCAGGAATCAATTGTTGGCTTGTAAAAACAAGGACCAATATTTTTCAGAATATCAAAAGCTTTTTGCTTAGATATTAAATTATACTCACCGTCTCTTAATACTCCATTTGTAGAAGAGAAATAAATTTTTGCACACTTATATTTATTGTTATTTCCGACTAAAAGAAGTAACAAATTTTTATCTGATAAAACATTAGAATAATTAAGAATATTTAATTTTGCTTCAATTTTACTTATGAACAAGAATTCGGGAATGTATTTTTCATCAAAAGAATGCATGTAAGATGAGTAATATCTATGATAATCATAAGGAATTTTTTTCCCATAGTTTATCAGATAAAATTCATCAATTTTCTTTTTTTGTTCATCAGATAATTCAAATGATTTTAGAATTTGTTGACGGCGAGGGTCTTGTATTTCTTTTTTTGCCGCCACTTTTGCTCGCCATGAATATTGAAACAAATCTAATTGATGTAATAAATTTTGTATTCTACCCATATTTTACCCCCTATTTTATCCAATCCCCGAATTTATAATCCCATTCTTCTGGCTCAAAAGGTTCAAAGCCACTAAAATGTGAAAAAGTCAATTCACCAAAATAGACTTGGCCATTAATATCATAAAAGTCTGCACGGCAATGCTTAAAATCTTGAGTTAGCTTTTCTGCTAAAACAAGCATTTTTTCTAAACCTTTAGGTTTTGTTATTTCTCTTTCTGTATTATTGGGATAATGTTGCATAAATGGTAAATGATTAAAGTTGGTATCAAAAAAATCAAATTTAGTTTGGTGTATACCTCGATCTGTGGCAACAAATAATGCTTTAGGTTTTCCATTAAAACAAAACACTTTATAATCCTTTAATTCTGTTCCGGATTCATCAACCATATATTTTTCTGCAATAATTCTTGGCTTTACATTTTTATATGGCCATTCTCTAAAAGCCCAATAGTAATTTCGTTTTAAACAAGAATTAATAATTTTCTTAGCTACTTTGATGTCTAATTTAGATTTATCTTTACAAATGATTAGGCCACCAGAATCATGGGT
>JBAYAL010000059.1:0-7270 GCA_041669825.1 Eubacteriales bacterium
AAATATTCAATCAAATCGTCTGAAGAAGCTGACCATGGAAGATTACCTACATATAAAGTTTTTGTCATTTAATTCACCTCAAATAATATTTATGATGGAATATATTATAAACATCTAATACAATAGTCTACCTTGCCTACGAAGTCAAATTTTTTTACCTATAAAGATTATTCTTTTCAATATAAAGCCGAACTTCTTCTGGCAAAAGATAACGAATTGACTTTCCGGTCCGAACTCTCCTTCTAATATCAGTGGAAGATATAGCCAAAGCAGGAACTTCCAGTTCTGATATTCTTTCCTTAGTAACAGGATATTCTTTAAATATTTTTTCTAAAAATTCACTTGCATCGTAACCAGGTCTTGATGCTCCAATTACCTTAGCAAACCTAATTATATTCTCAGGTTCACGCCAGCTAACCAGTTCTTTAAGCGCATCTGTACCCGTAATAAAGAATATTTCCTGTTTTGGAAATTTGTTTTGAAGAATTTTCAAAGTATCTATAGTATAAGATGGTCCATCTCTATCAATTTCCAAACTGGAAAGTTTAAAAAAAGCATTGTCCCTTATGGACAGGTCAACCATTTTATATCTATAACAGGCTTCAGTAACCTGGTGATCAACTTTATGCGGTGGAGTACCTGTCGGAATAAATAGCACATAGTCCAAATTAAATGCCGTCCTGGCCATTTCAGCTGCAACCATATGCCCATAATGAATAGGATCAAATGTCCCCCCCATAATTCCCAGACGTTTGCTCTTCTGAATTAATCTAATAAGGCTATTTTCCATCTTTTCCCTCTCTGATATATCCCCACATACTTATTTAATCAAATTCACGTTCAAGGAAGTTGTATTACGGGTTTTTCCTTTGATACTCTAAAAAGCAGAAAGTTCCTACCAATTACCTGAACTAGCTCAGCTTTTAGTGTTTCATTTAATTGAAAAGCTATATTATATGGAGTATCTGAACAATTCTGAAGTACCCTTCCTTTAATAAGTTCTCTTGCTTCTAGTGCATCACTAGCCTGTTTAATCACATTTTCTGAAATTTCATCTTTTCCAATCATAAGTATTGGCTCAAGTTCATTACCACGAGCCCTTAAAAATCTCTTTTGTTTCCCAGTCAGCACTACTAATATCCTCCTTCCGACCATTCTAGTTCAATATCACCAATCATTACTTTATCGCCTTCATTAATTCCTTCTTTTTTTAAAGCTTCATCTACTCCCATGACCTTTAGAATATTTTGAAAGCGAACCAAACCATCTTCAGTCTCAAAATACGCCATTGCCGCATGTTTTTCAACTTCTTTTCCCTTGACAACATACACACCATCTAAATTTTCTATATGAAATCTATCTTCTTTTCTAACTTTAACAATCCTATGCTCATCAGGATTTGCCGAAAATTCAATTGACGGTAAATCAGGAAGCATTTCCACAATTTTGTATAAAAGAGGTTTTATACCTTCCCCTGTAACTGCCGAAATAGGGAAAAGAACATACTTGTCACCAAGTTCTTCTTTCAATCTTGCTAAGTTATCATTGTCTTCCAATATATCTATTTTATTCGCAACAACAAGCATCGGACGAGTTGCCAATACGGAACTGTAGCGAACCAATTCATCATTAATTGCTTTGAAATCCTCAACTGGATCCCTATCCTCTGAACCAGATATATCTAGTATATGTATGAGAAGTTTAGTTCTCTCAATATGTCTTAAGAATTCGTGTCCTAATCCTGCACCAGTATGTGCACCTTCAATAATTCCTGGAATATCTGCCATGACAAAACTTTCATCTTCTACCTTTACTACTCCCAAATTAGGAACAAGCGTAGTAAAATGATAATCCGCTATTTTGGGTCGTGCTGCCGAAACCTTGGAAATAAGTGTTGATTTACCCACATTGGGAAATCCAACCAAACCCACATCTGCCAACACTTTCAATTCAAGCAAAAGCCAACATTCTTCTCCTGGCTCACCATTTTCTGCTATTGTAGGGGCTTTATTAGTATTACTAATAAAACGGGCATTACCTCTGCCACCTCTCCCGCCCTTAGCTACAGTAAATCTTTGTCCATGTTTTGTTAAATCAACCAATATTTCTCCGCTTTCAGCATTTTTCACAATTGTCCCCGCTGGGATTTTCAAAATATGATCTACGGCACCTTTCCCGTGCATATCCTTACCCTGGCCATGCTGTCCACGATCACCCTTATATTGACTTCTATAATGAAAATCAATTAAAGTTTTCATTCCTTCATCCGCTTCCAAAATTACACTACCGCCACGTCCTCCGTCTCCCCCGTTAGGACCACCATTCGGCACATATTTTTCCCTGCGGAATGAAACAATTCCAGCTCCGCCATCACCAGCTTTAACGTTAATTTTTGCCTGATCATAAAACATAAGATTTTACCCCTTATTACAGCTATATTAATTAAATTCTAGTCAGTTGAAAAAATCTTCTCGAATACTATTTTATCTTCCTTTGCCAAATGATATACACAAGTAAAACCATTTTGTTCTGCTCTAAGTTCGATCTTACCCATATAACATTCAGGGTTAGTGACTTCTGAACTCTCAACACATTCATTTGTATACCTGTGAAATTCACCTGTATACTCTTCCATTTCCCCATCGAAAAGCAAGTTTTCCTCTTTAAAATTATATGGAATATTCACCTTTGCTTCAATCCCTTTTAAACGCAATCCAAATAAAAAACCAAGCAAAATTGCCTTAATCCATCCCGCATGTATGGCAGAGATTTCTTGTTGGGAAACAAGCGTAGAAATTGCTTCATCCATATATTTAATAGCCTTGTCTGGCATATTCAACTGTAAATATCCCCTAATAACCTGAAAATTATTAAGAAAATCGTGCCTCTGAATCTGGAAACAATCAAGCTGTTCTATAAGCAATGTCTTATTAATATCAGACATAAAACAATCCCTCCAAATACACAAGAACCAAACATTTCTCAGCTAAGACAACAACCCCCTGGGAAAACCCAGGGGGTACGATATAAACCGTTTATTGGGCTTGAACTACTTTATCCAAATAAACACTTACTTTTTTGCGGAATTTATCTTTGCGTTCAAACTTTACATAGCCATCTACTAAAGCGAACAATGTATCATCTTTGCCAATCCCGCAATTATTCCCGGGATGCATCTTAGTTCCACGCTGACGAACCAATATGTTACCAGCAAGAACATACTGACCATCTCCACGTTTTACACCCAAGCGCTGAGAATTACTATCTCTACCATTTCTGGTACTTCCCATTCCTTTTTTATGAGCCATTAACGTTCACCTCCTAGGAAAAAAAATATTTTATTAGTCTTTAATTCAAATTTATTTATGCGTTAATAGATTCTACTAAAATCCTTGTATATGCCTGACGATGGCCTTTTTTAACTCGAACATTCTTTTTTGGTTTATAACGAAAAGCTATAACTTTCTTACTTCTTCCGTGTTCAACCACTTTAGCTACAACTTTTGCGCCTTCTATTACAGGAGTTCCAACCTGAAATAATCCGTCATTTTCCACCATAAGAACTTTGTCTATTTCAACAACTTCTCCGTTTTCAACGCTAAGTTTTTCTACGTTCAGTACATCGCCTACTTTTACTTTGTACTGTTTTCCACCTGTTTCAATAACTGCAAACATTATTCACTACACCTCCTCAATCCAGACTCGCCCCGATATTCAGGTCAAATTCCTTAAAGAAAATAGTTATTTACCTGTCAAGTGCGGTTGTGGCGGGAAGCCACCACAATTAGATATTTTAGCACTATTACTAGTTATCTGTCAATCTTTCAATCAGAATCGTTCCTAAATACTCTACCTCTTCCTCCACATGTCGAACATTTTACGGTATACCTAGTATATAGAGGCTGACCTTCTTTTTTTCTGGTTAATTCTACAAGCCCAAGACCTGTCCTACCAATAATTCTTATCTTCCCTTTATCTTTTATACAAGCTTCTTCCAAAGTTTCAAGAACTGCGTTCCAATCTTTATCTTCTTCCATATCTATAAAATCAACAACAATTATCCCGCTCAGATTCTGTAATCTAATTTGCCTTGCAATTTCAAGTGCAGCCTCTTTATTTGTCTTTAATAAGGTTTCTTCAAGCTCCAGTTTTCCTGTATATTTGCCAGTATTAACATCAATAACAGTTAATGCTTCAGTGTGTTCAATAACAAGATAACTTCCGCTTTTCATCCATACCTTTTCTTTTAGAGCTTTTAAAATTTCCTGCTCCACTTCATATTCTTCAAAAATATTCTTTTTCAATTCAATAATCACTCTTGGCGAAACTTTAAAATGCAATTTATCAAGACTAATCTTTAACTCTTCCCCAAATTCTTTGTTATCCACTATTATTTTATCCACATCATTATCAATTGTTTCCCTTAATAACCTTGAAAAAGAATCGCTATCAGTATAAATCAATCCTGGGTTAGACATATGCCCAATCCTAAAGTTAATACCTTCCCATTTTTTAAGCAGTTTTTCAACATCCTCCCTGAGTTCAATTTCCGAAACTCCTTGGGCAAGAGTCCTAACAATAAGCCCTGTTCCCTCAGACCTATAGTCTTCTGCAATTTTCCTTAACCGCTCTCTCTCGTCATCATCTAATATCTTTCTCGATACTCCCAAATAATTGACCTTTGGTAAAAAAACTGTGAAACGTCCTGGTATAGACAGTTCCATTGAAACCCTCGGTCCTTTACTACCTACTGGTTCTCTCATTACTTGAACAGTAACCATTTGCCCTTCCGCTAAAAGACGTTTGATAGGAGGTACTTCCGAAGTAGAAACATTTTTATTTCCTAAAATTTCAGGCATTACTACATCTCCAGCGTATAAAAATGCATTTTTATCAAGACCAATATCTACAAAAGCGGCCTGCATTCCAGGAACAATGTTTTCCACTCTTCCCCTATAAATACCCCCCGCCAATCTTGATTCCCTTTTCATATCATCCAGAATTTCAACTAAATTACCATTTTCATATACCGCAGCCCTTATGTCATTACCCTTAACAGAAATAATAATGTATTTCACTACTAACCCAACTTTCTTATTTACGCCCTAACCTTATTATCTTCATATTTCAACGGATTAACCACTTCATCTTGATTCATAATATATAATTCATTTCTTGTAACTGCTACTCCGTCAAAATCGATTGGAATATTTTCAAGTTCTTTTATACTTGCCATCACTTCCGAAGGCCGAATTGTTCCTTCTCCAGTTATTATTATATTCATTTTCATTTTAAACAAATTAACTAACTCCATTTTTTCCTGCGAAATAACTTCCAAACGATAAACAAAAGGCCTAAGATTTTTCCGAACAAGCTTGCTCTTACCTTTTCTAGTAATAAATATTTCATCCCTTGAAAGCCAATTTGCTATTGCATTTTTAAAATTAACATCAGATATTGGCTCAGTCATCG
Organism: Eubacteriales bacterium; assembly: GCA_041669825.1. Lineage (GTDB taxonomy): Bacteria > Bacillota > Desulfitobacteriia > Desulfitobacteriales > Syntrophobotulaceae > JBAYAL01. The sequence goes on from JBAYAL010000059.1 coordinate 5,473, forward strand.
GTACTTCGATACTATAGCATAAAAGATTAATCACAGACATTAATGGTTTAACCTTTTCTGTCGAAAAGATATAATCAACAATTTTTATTCCCTCTGGTAACTGTACTTGCAAACAGTTAACTATCTGCTCTATAGATTTGGAGATATCTAAATCTGATAATTTCTCAGAAAATATATCTTCTTTCAGTTTCACATCTACATATTCCCTCTCACCTTCTACCCCAACAGGCAGCGGAGCCCCAAAAGCAATTTTCGGATGAGGATTAAAACCTTCAGAAAAGGCAACCTGTATCCCTGCCCTCCGCATGGCCCGGTCAAAAACTCTGGCAAGATCAAGGTGAGCAATATATTTAGCTTGATTCATTTTTGTGTACACCATTCTCAGATTCAGAACAACCGCCTCTTTCAACTACATATTTTTTATTATGATTCTATTACACTAATTTACTTTATCTTTAAAGATTACAGGGTTACCCAGTTCGGGGCACACACCACATTGCCCACATGATTCTCGGCAATCAACGGTAGTTACTACAGCAACAGCTTTTTCATATTCCTGCAACATATAATCCTTAGTCACCCCACAACTCAAATGATCCCAGGGGAGTATTTCATTAGTAGCAAATACCCTATTTGCGTAAAATTCCGAATCCACTCCAAGTTCTTCTATTCCCTGCATCCAAGTTTGAAATTTTAAATGTTCACTCCAACCATCAAAAGTGCAACCCTTGTTAACCGCCCATTCTAATAAATCCGCCAATCTTCTGTCACCCCTGGCAAAAATAGCCTCTAAAAAGCTTGCATCAACATCATGATACTGAAACTTTATCCGTCTATCTTTTAATTTGGACCTCAAATATTCTTGCTTTTCTCTCAAAGTTTCCATCGAATCTTGGCCAACCCACTGAAAAGGAGTATGTGGTTTGGGTACAAAAGAGCTTGCTGATGCAGTAACTTTTATCCCCCGTTTTCCTAACTGCGATCCTAGTTTCAAAACTTTCATTGTACAATCTACTATTCCATCCAAATCTTCATACGTTTCTGTAGGAAGACCAATCATAAAATACAATTTAATACTACTCCACCCTGCTCTGAAAACAGCCTCTGCTGTTCTAAGAAGATCATCTTCTGTGACTCCCTTATTAATCACATCTCTTAACCTCTGTGTACCAGCTTCTGGCGCAAATGTAAGTCCTGATTTACGCACTTTTTGAACCTCTTCAGCCATACTTACATCAAAGGAGTCAAGACGCAGAGATGGTAGAGATATTCCCACTCCTGTATCCTTGAATTTTTCCATCAACTCTTCCAGCGTCCCTTTTATACAGGAATAATCACCAGTTGAAAGAGATACCATAGATATTTCTTCATATCCCGTCTTCTCAATACTCTCTATTGCTTGTGAAACCAGTATTTTGGGATCTCTTTCCCTTAATGGTCTATAAATCATCCCTGCTTGGCAGAAACGACAACCTCTCGTACAACCCCTCATCACTTCCAGCATAATCCTATCGTGAACTGCCTCTGTATAAGGAACTATACAATCCGTCGGAAAATAAGCTTTACTAAAATCCTTAATCACAGCCTTTTTCACGACTGCAGGAGCACCTGCTATTGCTTCAATCTTCTGTATCGTCCCATCTTCTTTATATATAAAATTATAAAATTCGGGGACATAAATACCATCGAGTTTTGTTAACTGCAATAAAGTATCTTTTCTAGAAAGAGAATTTTTCTTGCCTTCATTTATTATTCCCAACATTACAGGTAACAGTTCTTCAGCCTCACCGAGAACAAA